>NZ_JBHXPI010000009.1:0-228387 GCF_042718575.1 Streptomyces sp. NPDC058579 | reverse complement strand
CTGCCGGGGCCCTTCCTCATGCGGTCGTGCGAGTCAGCCGCCGGTGAGCGGCCGCGAGCGCGACGGCCTGCGGCCGCCGGCCGGGGTGATCGGCGTCCGCTCCGGGCGCGTGGAGTGCCCCGCGTGCCCGGCGTGGGCCGTGTGCGCCCGGGGGCCGGTGAGCGGCGGCGCGAGACGGCCGTCCCCGCGCGCGGCGGACGAGGTCCGTCCGGTGCGGGCGCCGACGGTCTCCCTGACCGGCTCCTCGGCCGCGACCGGACGCTGCGGGTACAGCGTGTGCCGCGGACCACCGGTCGCCACGGGCAGCGAGGGGACCAGCCGGCGACGGGCCCGCAGCTGCTCGCGCAGCCGGTCGCGGGCGCTGAGGACGATGGCCTCCACGCGGCTGATCAGCGGCTCGCACCAGGGCAGCGCGAGCAGGATGAGCAGCCCGGCGGCCCAGCCGAGCAGCACGTCGCTCAGCCAGTGCGTGCCGATGTAGACGGTGGTCAGGCCGACGCCGAGCGCGACCACGGCGGAGAGCGCCGAGAGGTAGCGGCGGGCGAGCGGAGTGGTCGCCAGATAGGCCAGGATGCCCCAGGTCACGACCGCGTTCGCGGTGTGTCCGGACGGAAATATATCGCCGCCCCCGAAGAGCTCGGCCGAGCCGATCTGCGTCGCGTAGTGGGGGCCGAGGCGGCCGAGTCCGAGCTTGACCGCGCCGACGGTGACGTTGAGCAGGAGCAGGGCGGCGCCGAGGGTGAGCAGGGGGCGCAGGGTGTGCTGGCGCCAGGAGCGCCAGCCCAGCCAGGCCGCCACCATCACGGCCGTCGGGCCGCGCTGGCCGAGGACGACGTAGTAGTCGAGGAAGGGGTGCAGGTCCGGCCACTGCTGATAGGGCCGGAAGAGCATGATCTTCCAGTCGAGGGTCACCAGCCACGTCGAGAGCAGCACGGCCACGACGATGGCGAGATAGAACGCCAGCGTCCCGCCGAAGAGGGCGAGACGCGTGCGGGTCATCCGCGGGACCTCTATCTTCGGCGGTTCCGGCTCCCGGTCCAGCCGGGCAAAGATGTCGGTACGCACCCAATCGACGTTACAGGGAGTGAGTGTCGACCTTGGTCGTTCCGGTCTCTTCGTGATGACGATGTGATGTGGAGTAGGTCTCAGCCCGGGGTTTATTGCAGGTGACTGTCTGAGAATCCGATGACCTTGTGCCCTATTGGGCGAAGTCGGCTTTCCGGAAGTCTGTTTGTACGTCACGGAAATTTCTCAAACGGTTGTACGGGAGGAATTCGGCTCGACGTGCGGCCCTGCTGGAGTGGCGTACGCCACACCGGGCGGCCCGCCGGGGTGAGAGGTGCGCCACGCGCTCGTGCCGTGAACTCGCGTACGCTGACGGCTCACTCGCCCGTCGATGCCGGGCCGCCCCGAGGACCCGAACCCCCGGCCGGCGCCCGCCGAGTGCGAGGGCTTCACTGGGAGGTACGTACATGCAGCGGACGAGCACGGCCGGAGCACGGCTCCGCGCCGCCGCCGGCGGCGCCAACCGCTGGGTCGTCCTCGTCGTCCTCTGCGTCAGCCTGCTGCTCGTGGCGCTCGACGCCACCGTGCTCCACGTCGCCGTCCCCTCCCTCACCGAGGACCTGCGTCCCGGCGCCACCGAGCTGCTCTGGATCGTCGACGCCTATCCGCTGATCTGCGCCTCGCTGCTGATCCTCTTCGGCACGCTCGGTGACCGGGTCGGCCGGCGACGGGTCCTGCTCCTCGGTTACGCGCTGTTCGGCGTCGCCTCCGCGGTCGCCGCCCTCGCCACCACCCCCGAGGTCCTGATCGGCGCCCGCGCCCTCCTCGGCGTCGGCGGCGCGATGATCATGCCCGCCACCCTCTCGATCCTCCGGGCGGTCTTCCCCGACCGGCGCGAGCGGGCCACCGCCATCGGCATCTGGACGGCGGTCGCCGCGATCGGCGCCGCCACCGGACCGGTGCTCGGCGGCTTCCTGGTCGAGCACTACTGGTGGGGCTCGGTCTTCCTGATCAACATCCCGCTGATGGCGCTGATCCTGCCGCTCGGCCGCTGGCTGCTGCCCGAGTCCAAGGGTCGCGACGACGGCCCCTGGGACGTCCTCGGCGCGCTGATGGCCGCGGCCGGCGTGCTCGGCATGGTCCTCGGCGTGAAGCGGATCGGCGGGGGCGAGAACCTTTTCGCCCCGGCGACCTGCGGCCCGCTGCTCATCGGCGCGGCGCTGCTGATCCTCTTCGTACGGCGGCAGAAGCGCCGGGCGCACCCGCTGATCGACATGCGGCTGTTCTCCCGGCCGGCCTTCACCACGTCCGTCGGCTGCATCGTGCTCGCCATGCTGGCCCTGGTCGGCCTGGAGCTGATCGCCGTCCAGTACCTCCAGCTCGTCCTCGGGCTCAGCCCCCTGGAGACCGGGCTCAGGCTGCTGCCGCTCACCTTCGCCGCCATGGCGGCCGGTGCCACCGGCTCGTACACCCTGCGCCGGATCGGACCGCGCCGGATGGTCTGCTGGGGCTTCGTCCTCACCGCGGCCGCCGTGCTGCTGCTCGTCATGATGGGCCAGACCGACCGGCCGCTCCTGCTCACCTGCGGCTTCGTGCTGCTCGGCTTCGGCCTGCAGACCACCCTCTTCTCCGCCTACGAGTCGATGCTCAGCGAGGCGCCGCCGGAGAGCGCGGGCGGCGCGGCGGCGATCGGCGAGACCTCGTACCAGCTCGGCGCGGGCATGGGCATCGCGCTGCTCGGCAGCGTGATGAACGCGGCGTACGCCCCCGGTCTCGCCTCCGTCCCCGAGGTCCCGGCCGCCGCGAGCACGGCCGCCGCGAACTCGCTCGGCGAGGCCTACCAGGTCGCCGACCGGCTCGGCGGCACGGCCGGCGCGGCGCTGTACCACGCGGCCCGGCACGCCTTCGTGGACGGACTGCACATCACCCTGTTCGTCAGCGCGGGGCTGCTGCTGCTCGGGGCGGTGATGGCGCTGCGGCTGCCGCGCGTCATGGAGTGCACGGTGGATCCGGAGGACCTGGTGGCGCCGGTCCCCGAGGAGGTGCGGGTGCCGGGCCGTCGCGAGCCGGCCGAGCGTGAAGCGGTCGGCCGCGAGCCGATCGAGCCCGTCCGCTCCGGCCGCCCGGCGCGCTGAGACCCGCTGAGGCCCGCTGAGGCACCGGGGCGTCGGCCGGCGTTCGGTGGGCGGCTTCCGGCGCCGTTGCCGGAAGGGGCGCCCACCGGTCAGCTCTGGTTGAAGAAACCGTCCTGCGTACGCGCGGCCGGGTCCCCGCTGATGATCTGCGTGTCGGCCGGGGTCAGCAGGAAGACCCGAGTGGCCACCCGCTCGATCGAGCCACGCAGACCGAAGGCGAGTCCGGCGGCGAAGTCCACCACGCGCTTGGCGTCGGAGGGCTCCATGGCCGTGAGGTTCACGATGACCGGGACGCCGTCCCGGAAGAGTTCGCCGATGCCCCGGGCGTCCCGGAACCCGTCCGGGGAGACGGTCGCGATCCGGCGGCCCTGCTCGTGGGCCGAGTCGGACGCAACCCGGACCCGGGGGTCCGTCACCCAGGCGTCGCCGCTCTCGTTACCCTCGGCGTACTCGTCGTCGTAGTAACGCTCGTCGTTGTCCTCGACGAGTCCCAGCCAGGCGCTCGCCTTGCGCACCGATCCCATGGACGCCTCCTTTCAGCGCGGTCACTTGTGGTTCCGCAATACCTATCGTCGTCCATGATGCGGATTGCGCGCCAAGTGGATAGTCGGCGCGCGCGTGTTTCGTGACGGTACTGGTGCAGAACGTGAGGCCCCGTTTCTGGCGATTCGTCAGGAATCTTGCGGTATGCGGGGCCTGACGGAGGTTCCGCAGGAGCTGTGCAACTTAAAATATGAAAGTCGGGCCAGAAGGGTGACGGTCGGAGCGTCCGGGTGAACGGGACGCTCGATACGATGCCCCGCACACGCACCACCAGCACATGCGCGCGACTCACGGGGGAGTCTCTTGTTCGGAATAGTCAGGCCCTGCACGCACCGGCTCACCGAGGGCCTCAAGACCGAGTGGATGGCCCATCTCTGCGGCCTCTGTCTGGCACTTCGGGCCGACCACGGGCAGTTCGCCCGGGTGGTCACCAACTACGACGGGCTCATCGTCTCGGTTCTGACGGAGGCTCAGACCGGCCCGCTCGACGGCATACGCCGCACGGCGGGCCCCTGCCCGCTGCGCGGGATGCGGAGCGCGCCCGTCGCCCAGGGCGAGGGCGCGCGGCTCGCGGCCGCCGTCTCGCTGGTCCTCGCGTCGGCGAAGGTCCGGGACCACGTCGCCGACCGGGACGGCCTGTTGGCCCGCCGCCCGGTCGCCGCGGCGGCCCGCCGGGTCGCCAGGTCCTGGGACCGGGCGAGCGGACCGGGCGCGCGCTCGGCTTCGACACCGCCCTCCTCGTGGACGCCGTGGACCGGCAGACCGGGATCGAGACGCTCGCCGGACCCGGCACACCGCTCCTCGTCGTGACCGAGCCGACCGAGACCGCGACGGCGGCGGCCTTCGCGCACACCGCCGTCCTCGCCGGGCGGCCCGGCAACGTCGAGCCGCTCGCCGAGGCCGGCCGGCTCTTCGGGCGGCTCGCGCACCTGCTGGACGCCGTGGAGGACCGGGAGACCGACGCCGCTTCGGGCGCGTGGAACCCGCTCGCCGCGACCGGCACCTCGCTCGTCGAGGCCCGCCGGCTCGCGGACGACGCGCTCCACGGCATCCGCCTGGCCCTGCGGGACACGGAGTTCGTCGACGGCCGGCTGGTCCACATGCTGCTCGCGCACGAGCTGCGGGTCTCGGTCGACCGCGCCTTCGGCACGACGACCTGCGCGCACGGGACGCCGGGTCCCGGCCAGGGGCCGGTGCCGGGGAATCCGTACGCGGGCGGGAACCCGTACGGGAGCGGGGGTGGCAATCCGTACGGGGGCGGTGGCGGGAACCCGTACGGCGGGGGAGGGCCCGGCGGCCCGGGTGGTCCCGGCGGTCCCGGTGGGCTGCCGCCGCAGTTCGGGGGCGAGGGGCCGCAGCGGCCGAAGCCGCGCGGATTCCTGGCCGGATGCGCCGCGTTCACCTGGCTGTTCTGCACCTGCCAGATGTGCTGTGCGAAGCAGTACGAGGGCCCGTGGTCCCGGAAGAAGCGCAAGGGCACCTGCCGGAACCGGGACAACGCGGAAAACGCGGCCGACGCCTGCGAGTGCTCGTGCGACTGCTGCGGCTGCGACTGCTGAGTCCCGGCGGCGGCGCGGGCGCGGGCGGGAGACACGGTCGCTGGTGATCGTCGGCGCCGGGCCGCGCGGGACCGGGGTCCTGGAGCGGATCGCCGCCAACGTGCCGGAGCTGTACGACGGTTCCGGTCTCGACGTCCATCGTCGACCCGTACCCGCCGGGCGGCGGCCGGTTCGCGCTGCGGCAGAACGACGCGACCGCGCGGACGGTCCTCGCCCTCCTGCGCGACCTGCCCGGCCCCCGCCGGGCCTGACCGCATCACCCGAAGCGTCGCGTCCGGGGCTTTTCGGACCCGTATGGAAGGGTGGATCACCATGAGCACGGATAGCACCGATCCCCAGGACCGGCAGGACCGGCAGGACTGGGAGCACTGGCACGAGCAGCGCACGGCGGCGGTCTCCTCGTCGTACGGTCCGCTCTCCCTCACGGGCACGTACTGGCTCTCCGACTACCCGGAGGGTCGAATTCCGGCCGTTCCCGGGCGTTGGCGGGACGAGGGCGACGAGGTGGTCCTCACGGCCGGTGCCGAGGACGCCGTGACCGTCGACGGCAAGCCCCTGATCGGCAGCGTTCGGCTCACCGCCGACCACACCCCGATCCACGAGTCCCGGGCCGAGTCCGCCGGGCGGCGCCTTGTCGTGCTGCGCCGCGAAGGGCTGTGGGCGGTACGGGACTTCGACCCCGAGTCCCCGGCGCGGCGCGCCTTCCGGGGCATCGAGGCCACCCCGTACGACGCGAGCTGGGCGGTGCCCGGCACCTTCCGGGCGTACGAGGAGTCGCGGAGCGTCCGGGTGGAGAACGCGGACGGGAAGGAGCGGGGGCTCGGGCTCGCGGGCGTGCTCTCCTTCGAGCTGCGCGGTGTCGAGCACACCCTGCGGGTCGCGGTGGAGGACGACGGCACGCTGTGGGCGGTCTTCGCCGACGCGACCAGCGGCCGGGACAGCTACCGCTTCCGTTTCCTGCGCCCCGCCGCGCCCGCCGAGGACGGCTCGGTGACCGTCGACTTCAACCGCGCGCTGCTGCCGCCGTGCGCCTTCGTGGACCACTTCATCTGCCCGTTCCCGCCGCCCGGGAACACGCTCGACACCGCCGTGCCGGCGGGGGAGCGGCGACTGATGGAGGGCTGACGCGGGGGACGGCCGGGGGCTTCCGTGGACGGTGGGGAGCGCCGTCCACGACACGCTGGTGATCAACTCCCTTGTGGCGTCAGGTAGTTGAGCGTCGTACGGCCGAAAGACGCCCTTGCGGCGGCCGGTCGGGGACCCCGAGACTCCCCCACAGCGCCGGCCCCTGGCCGCGCCTCACGGGTCCGACACCCCACTGTGGACCCCCGATTCCCCTCTGGAGGAACGTCAAGTGAGGATCAAGCGCACCACCCCCACGAGAACCATCCGCCTGCTCGCCGTCGCCACCGGTCTCGCCGCCGCCGCGGCCGTCGCGGTCCCCGCCGCGAACGCCGACACGGCGCAGACCTTCAGCGCGTCCCAGCTCACCGCCGCGGGCGACGCCGTCCTCGCCGCCGACGTGGCCGGTACCGCCTGGCACGTCGACCCGGCCACCGACACCCTGGTCGTCACCGCCGACTCCACGGTGTCCAAGGCGGAGATAGCCGACATCAAGCGCGAGGCCGGCGCCAACGCCAAGGCCATCCGCGTCGAGCGCACCCCCGGCAAGTTCAACAAGCTGATCTCCGGCGGCGACGCCACCTACGCCACCAGCTGGCGCTGCTCCCTCGGCTTCAACGTCCGTGACAGCGCGGGCAACTACTTCTTCCTGACCGCCGGGCACTGCACCGACGGCGCGGGCACCTGGTACGCCGACTCGGGCCGCGCGACCGTCCTCGGCTCCACCTCGGGATCCAGCTTCCCGACCAACGACTACGGCATCGTCCGGTACACCAACGCCGGCATCACCAAGTCCGGCTCGGTCGGCAGCGTCGACATCACCAGCGCCGCCAACGCCACCGTGGGCATGTCCGTGACCCGTCGCGGCTCCACCACCGGCACCCACAGCGGCTCGGTGACCGGCCTCAACGCCACCGTCAACTACGGCGGCGGCGACATCGTGTACGGCATGATCCGCACCAACGTCTGCGCCGAGCCCGGCGACTCCGGCGGCCCGCTGTACTCCGGCAGCCGCGCGATCGGCCTCACCTCCGGCGGCAGCGGCAACTGCTCCAGCGGCGGTACGACGTTCTTCCAGCCGGTCACCGAGGCGCTGAGCGCGTACGGGGTCAGCGTGTACTAGAGCGTCCGACCGGGCACCATGATCCGAACAGAAGTCGGGTCCCCCGTCCCCCTCGTGGGCCGGGGGACCCGACGCGTGGACTCGTGGTGGGGAGAAACGTGTGACCGTCCGGCCCGGTGGACCGATACCCGAATCCGACGCCCAGCGCAGGGTCCGGCGCAGCCGGCTGCTCTACACGGCCCCGATCGTGCTGCTCTGCCTGCTCACGGCCGTCCTGGGCTGGGAGATCGTCCGCGCCAACATGACCGAGCAGGCCAGGACCGACTGGCCGTGGCGGCTGCAGTTACTGGACATGGAGCCGCTGGGCAGCCTGCTCGCGGTCGCGGCGGCCGCCGTCCTCGCGCGGGCGCAGTACGCCCGTACCGTACGACCCCTCCTGGGCTGGCGCAGCGACTGGACGACCGGGCAACTGCGCGGCGGCGGAGTCGAGTGGCGGGCCGGGGTCTACAACGGCGGCCCGTACACGGCCGTGATCGAGCGGTGGGAGTGCCGGGTCGTCCTGGCGGGGGAGCCCGCCCCGGAGTCGACCCCGTGGACGGACCTCCCGGCTGCCGTGGCGACCCTGACCGGGGCCGGTCTGGTCGCGGGCGAGGACTTCCAGATCCCTCTCTACGGCAACTTCCCGCTGGTCGGCACGGGGACGTACGAGACCGTCCTGATGGGGGCGTTCTCCCGGCGCTTCGTCGACGAGGTCGACGCCTTCCACATCCGGCTACGGGTCGTGGACACCGTCGGCGACAGCCATGAGCGGATCATGAACTGCCTCAAGGGCGCCCGCTCGGAGGGCTATCCGCCGCCGCCTTCCTGAGCGGTCGTTCCCAGGCCGTCGGCGCGTGCGCCATGATGTGGTCCACACAGCGGGGGCGGGGGGCATCCGGTGAGAAGACGCGCGCTCACGTCGGTCGTGGTGATCCTGCTGGCGGCCCTGGGGACTCTGGGCGCACCGACAGCGGCTCGTGCGGCCCCCTCGCCGCCGGCGGCCGAGGAGTGCGAGTCGGCGGGCCTTGCCAAGGCCGAGGTCAGCGCGTCGGCCCGGCTGCAGCACGACGACCGTACCTACACCAAGGTCGACACAGAGCTGAGCGTCGAGGTCCCCGGCGACTGGGCGTTGGCACCGGACCTGATGCTCGGCGAGGGCAGTCAGCGGTACATCACCGCCATGGCCTGCCTCACCATGAGTGAGGTGGGCCAGCAGCGTCGCTGGTCGGAATGGCGTACCAGCAAGCCGCGCGTCTCCTCGAAGGACGGTCGCGTGAGGGTGGTGGACAGGGCGCATTCCTGGGTCAACCGGTACGGGACGAGCATCGACGTCGGCGTCTGGCGGCTTCGGGTCGGAGCGGATCGCTGGACCATGACCCTTCGGCCGCCGCCCGCGCTGGCCGGAGCCCGGTGGAAGAAGGTCACCGTGGATCCCGGCTCGCCGGGGGCCGACAGTGCGACGCCTCGTCCGACGGCCGGGGTCGGCGCCACCGGGCTTGTCTGGCAGCCCGCCGAACCGAGCGAGGCCCCGGAACCACGCCAGACGAAGCAGCCGACAGGAGGGGGCTCCGCGCGGACTGCCGTCGGCGGCCCGCCACCCGACGTGTCCGTCTCCCTCATACCCCCCTGGCAACGTTCATGGAGCGCCCAGACCAACCGCCTGACCGTCGTCGCGCTGGACCGCCTCGGCTCTCTGCTCTGGACGGCCGGCATCTCGGCGCTGCTGTGGTTCGCCGCCCGGCGATACCGCAGTCGCTTCGGCGCTCCGACGGTCGAACAGGACCGTGCGCTGCGCAACCTCGGCGGGTGGGCCCTGACCGCCGTCCTTCTCGACGTCTTCATCCGCGCGGACGACCTCATCACGCGGTACGGGGACCGAAGAGGCGGGTTCCGGTTGGAGGAGTGGCTCCTTCTCGAGAACACCTTCGCGATGGCCGCCATCGTCGTACTGCTCGGCTTCGCCAAGCCGTCCGGACGGGTCTGGGCCGCGTCCGGCGTCCTGGCCGTCCCTCCGTTCGCGGTGATGACCTGGCCGGACGGGTTCGCTCGGCGTCCTTCCTCCGTCGAGCCCGCCGATCTCGGCGTTCTCGCCGTCTCTTCCTCTTGTCTTCTGGCGCTCGCGCTGCTCGGCTGCGCCGCGGCGACATGGCGCCTGGCCGTCGACGGAGGCCTGCTGCCGCCGAGCCGTCGCTTCCCGGGCAGCCGACGGGTCCTGAGGCTCCGCTGGGCCGGACCGGCGGTCGGCGCGGCGACGCTCGCCGTCGGTGTGGGCTTCGCACTGACCGAGGAGCGGAGCTGGCAGCGTGTGTCCTGGCTGAGCAGCCGCGCCGACCCCGTCTACGGATGGGAGCACCGGAACGACTGGTTCTGGGAACTGACCTGGTCCGTCTCCAACGCGCAGGACTGGCTCCTCGACGACAGCTGGATGATCACGTGCGTGGCCATGCTCGCCGTACTCCGTACCTGGCGTGCGCCCTCCACCTTGTCCCCCTTCGAGGACGACGCCGACAGGCTGATGTTCCTGACGTTCTTTCCTGTCGCGGTCACCCTGGTCCCCGGCGGCTATTTCGACAACGCGGCGCTCTACGTCCTCTCGATCCCCTTCTGCATGTTCGCTCTGTACGGCGCGGCCAGAGCGGCCGGCGGTCGCGCGGTCATGGTTCAGCTCTTCGAGCGGTCCGGCCTGCCCCTGTACGCGGCGCGCGGCCCCGTCGCGCGGAGAGCGCTGCTGCGGAAGGCCCGTGCCTACCGCGAGATCCATGCCGAGCTGCGCCGCCTTGACCAGGGCCTCTTCGGGGATGTTCCCCCCAAACGGAGGAACCTGGAGCGGGACTTGAACGATCTGCACGACTGGCCCGCGAGCCTGTGGCACGCAGGTCCCGACCGGCTCCCGGGGAGAGTGTCGGTGGTCGACGCGGCACTGGCGCTCGGCCCGCGCGACGACTGGTGGGCCAACGGCAGTCGTGGCGCACGCTTCGCTCTGGTACCGGGCGTTCCCGCGAGCGTCCTCGCCATGTGGGCGTGGGCGTTGCGCGGAGAGGGATGGCAGGACTCGCTCTCGTACCTCTACGGAATTCCCGACCTGGTGCTCGCCCTCGCCTTCTGGATGGTGGGCTTCGTCGGTGCGGGCTTCACCCTCGGGGCTCTGTGGCGGATACTCCCGGGGCGGCGGGGCGCCGCCAAAGCCGTCCCCGTGGCGCTGGCGTTCGCCGTGCCCATCGGCATCGACGTCGTGGGCTTCTGGTTCACCCGGGAGAGCGCGGACGGCATGGCGCTCTACGTCCTGGTGATGCTGTTCGTGCTGACCGTCACCGGCATCGCGCTCGACCTCGACACGTTCCAGGGCGAGCGACGCTACTGGCAGAGCCGCCTCGGACTGCTGCTGTCCGTCTACCAGATGCGCTACTACTCCCTTCAGATGGCGTACCTCATCGCGCAACTCGTCGCGATGATCACGATCTGGGAGTTCTTCGTGGAACCGGACGCCTCTCCGACGAAGCAACTGACGACCAACAGGTAGCCGGTGCGGCTACCTGGCCAGCCACTCCAGGACGGCCGGCAGGGCGTACTGGGCGGCGAAGTGGCCCGCGTCCGGGACGAGTTCGAGGGTCGCTCCGGGGATCCGGTCGGCCAGCCAGCGGGTGTGGGCGGGTGGCGAGAAGGCGTCGTCGAGGCCGTGCCAGAGGAGGACGGGGGCGGTGACGGCGGAGACGTCGAAGCCCCAGGGGCGGGTGAAGGCGAGGCAGTCGTCGGTCCAGCCGTGGTGCGTGGTGCCGAGCGCCTCGCGGTAGGAGCGCAGGAGCGTGGCGCGGACGGCGGGGTCGGAGACGACCGGCAGGTCGTGGTCGGAGAGTTCGGCGCGCAGGTCCTCGACCAGCCGCTCCGGGTCCTGCCGGATGGCCGCCGCCCGGGCGGCCAGGTCCGCGTCGAGGAGCTCGGGCGCCTCGGCGGCCAGGCCGAACTCGCGCACGTTGAACGGGGTCATGCCGGCGAACCAGTCGAGCCCGGCCGCGTCCCGGGGCGCGATGCTCACGAGCGCCGCCGCGGCCCGGACCCGCTCGGGCAGCAGCGCCGCGCAGGCGAGCGCGTGCGGGGCGCCGCCGGAGCGCCCGACGACGGCGAACCGCTCGATGCCGAGCGCGTCGGCGACGGCGGCGGCGTCCCGGGCCGCGTCGGCGACCCGGCGGCCGGGGTGCCGGTCGGAACCGCCGTACCCGGGTCGGTCGTAGGCGAAGAAGCGCACGTCGGGGCGGCGCTCGGGGAGGTCGGGCAGCGCGGTCCCCAGCCGGCTGCCGGGTGTGCCGTGCAGGAGCAGTACGGGGGTCCCGGCGGGATTTCCCCATTCCTCGGCCAGCAGCAGGCGGCCGTCATCGGTGCGCACATGCTTTCCCATGGGCGGGAGCTTACTGGGGAAATTCTTGTGAAAGATTTCACAAACTCGCAAAGGTCTAAGGTCCCGGGATATTTATACAGGTCAGGTGTGCCTTCCCGGTGGCCTTTGGGATCTTGAAGGGGCTTTCGGCCCGCCCGGGCAGGGCTTTGTCCGGCCCTTTTCGGTATATCCCGGGTGTCGAATGGAGTCATCGGAGAAAAAGGGATCGAAGAAGGAGTACCTGCCATGGAGGCCAAGGAGATGGTGGACGGACTCGTCCAGGGAGCTCTCGCGGCGCTCGGGCGGTTCGAGGAGTTCGACCAGGAGCAGGTCGACCACATCGTCAAGAAGGCGTCGCTCGCGGCGCTGAGCGCCCACGGCGAGCTCGCGAAGCTGGCCGTGGAGGAGACCGGCCGCGGGCTGTTCGAGGACAAGGCGGTCAAGAACCTCTTCGCCTGCGAGCACGTGACGAACTCGATGGCCGGCCTGAAGACCGCCGGAGTGATCCGCCGCGACGAACTGAACGGCATCACCGAGATCGCCGAACCCGTCGGCGTCATCTGCGCGATGACCCCCGTCACCAACCCCACCTCGACCACGATCTTCAAGGCGCTGATCGCCCTGAAGACCCGTAACCCGATCGTCTTCGCCTTCCACCCCTCCGCGCAGAAGTGCTCCGCGGAGGCCGCCCGGATCGTCCGCGACGCGGCCGTCGCCGCCGGCGCGCCCGCCGGCTGCGTGCAGTGGATCGAGGAGCCGTCCATGGAGGCCACCGGCCTCCTCATGCACCACGACGGCGTCTCCACCATCCTCGCCACCGGCGGCAACGCGATGGTCAAGGCCGCCTACTCCTGCGGCAAGCCCGCCCTCGGCGTCGGCGCCGGAAACGTTCCCGCGTACGTCACCAGGAGCGGCAGGCTCCAGCGGGCCGTCCACGACATCGTGCTCTCCAAGGCCTTCGACAACGGCATGATCTGCGCCTCCGAGCAGGCCGTCATCCTCGACCGGGAGGTGTACGAGCAGGGCATCGCCGAGTTCGAGCGGCTCGGCGCGTACGTCGTCACCGCGGCCGAGAAGACCAAGCTGGAGGAGTACGTCTTCGGGACCACCGCCTACGCCACCACCTGCTCCGGCGCCAAGCTGAACGCGGCCGTCGTCGGCAGGTCGCCGCGGTGGATCGCCGAACAGGCCGGCTTCGAGGTCCCGGCAGGGACCACGCTGCTGCTCGCCGAGTGCCACGAGGCCGGCGAGGGCGAGCCGCTCACCCGTGAGAAGCTCTCCCCGATCCTGGCCGCCCTCAAGGCCGACACCACCGAGCACGGCCTCGAACTCGCCGCGAAGATGGTCGAGTTCCACGGTCTCGGGCACAGCGCCGCGATCCACACGGAGGACGAGGAACTCGCCGAGGAGTTCGGCAAGCGGGTCAAGGCGATCCGGATCATCGTCAACGCGCCCTCCACCTTCGGCGGGATCGGCGACGTCTACAACTCCTTCCTGCCCTCCCTGACCCTCGGCTGCGGCTCGTACGGACACAACTCGGTCTCCGACAACGTGACCGCGGTCAACCTGATCAACGTCAAGCGGATCGGACGGCGCAACACCGACATGCAGTGGTTCAAGGTCCCGCCGAAGATCTACTTCGAGCGCAACTCCCTGCGCTACCTCGGCGAGATGGACGGCCTCGAGCGGGTCACGATCGTCACCGACAAGACCATGGGCACGCTCGGCTTCGTCCAGAAGGTCACCGACATCCTCCGGGCCCGCCCCTCGGCGGTCGTCCTCCAGGTCATCGACAACGTCGAGCCCAACCCCGAGCTGGCGACCGTCCAGGCCGGCGCCGCGCTGATGCGGGACTTCGAGCCCGACACGATCGTCGCGCTCGGCGGCGGCTCGGTGATGGACGCGGCCAAGATCATGTGGCTGATGTACGAGCACCCGGAGGTCGAGTTCGCGGACACGAAGGAGAAGTTCTTCGACATCCGCAAGCGCGCCTACAAGTTCCCGGGGCTCGGGAAGAAGGCGCAGCTGGTGGCCGTCCCGACCACCTCGGGCACCGGCAGCGAGGTCACGCCCTTCGCCGTCATCTCCGACCCGGCGGCCGCCCAGAAGTACCCGCTCGCCGACTACGCGCTCACCCCGAACGTCGCCATCGTCGACCCGGTCCTCCCCATGGGGCTCCCGGCGAGCGTCACCGCCGACTCCGGCTTCGACGCCCTGACCCACGCCACCGAGGCGTACGTCTCGGTCTACTCCAACGACTACACCGACGGGCTCTGCCTCCAGGCGATCAAGCTCATCTTCGAGAACCTGGAGCGGTGCGTGGTGAACGGGGCGAAGGACCCCGAGGCGCGCGAGAAGATGCACAACGCCTCGACCGTCGCCGGAATGGCCTTCGCCAACGCCTTCCTCGGCCTGGTCCACGCCATGGCGCACACCCTCGGCAACACCTTCCACGTCGCCCACGGCCGCACCAACGCCCTGCTCCTGCCGCACGTCATCCGGCACAACGGCCAGGTCAGCGGCAAGGCCACGCCGTGGCCGAAGGCGGAGGTCTACCGGGCGCCGGAGCGCTTCCAGGAGATCGCGAAGATGCTGGGCCTGCCGGCCGGGACGCCGGAGGAGGGCGTGGAGTCGTACGCGAAGGCCGTGGAGGAACTGCGCGCCAAGTGCGGGATCCCGGCCTCCTTCCAGGAGGAGGGCGTCGAGGAGGCCGCCTTCCTGGAGGCCCTGCCGCAGCAGGCGATGAACGCGTACGCCGACCAGTGCGCGCCGGCCAATCCGCGGATGCCGATGATCGAGGAGATGAAGGAGCTGATGACCCGGGCGTACTACGGCGCCTGACGGTCACTCGGACTCTCGGCTCTTGAACAGCAGGCCGCCCCGCGCGAGGAAGCGCGGGGCGGCCTGTCACCGCGAGCCGAGGTTCACGCGGCGGCACCGCCCGCCGCGCCGAGCTCCTCGGCGATCGGCTCGGTGCCGGGCTTGCGCCCGAGCGAGGCCATGACGAGCGTGACCACGGTTCCGACGACCGCCCAGGCGGAGAGCACCAGGAGCGAGGCGGTGACGTCGTTGCCCTTGAAGTACGCGATGGAGCGCGCGACCCAGGTGCCGGCGCCCGGGGGCAGGGCGGGGCCGATCGCGTTCCAGAACGGCGGCAGCATCGGCAGCGGGAACGCGCCGCCCGCGCTCGGATTGCCGGCCACGACGATCAGCAGGATCGCCAGGCCGATGCCGACGATGCCGAAGACCGACTGGAGGGCCAGGGTCGCGGCGCCGACCGCGAAGACCACCAGGGCGCCGAGCCCCCACAGGGCGAAGACGCTGCCGGGCAGGGCGCCGAGGATCGGGCCGACGATGATCGCGCCGCCGAGGCCGCCGAGGATCGAGTAGAGCGCGAGGGCGCCGAGCCGGATGATCGCGCGCTCCCGGTTCGCGGGGCGGGAACCGGCGCTGATGGCGAGGATCGCGGCGCAGATGTAGCCGCCGACGCACCAGCCGACGACCAGGTAGAAGGCGGAGAGGCCGTCGAAGTCCTGCGGGGAGGCGGGGGCCACATCGACGGTCCTGACGGTGCGTCCGTTCGCGGCCTCGACCGTGGTGAAGAGCCTGTTCAGGGAGGAGGCGAGCACGGTGCCGCCGCCGGAGGCGACGAGCAGGGTGTCGGTGGTCCCGGCCGGGTTCACGAGCAGAGCGCCGTCGATGTCCCGGTTCAGGATCTGCTCGCGGGCCTCGGCCCCGTCGGAGACCGTCCGCGGGTCGAGCGGCCCGCCGGGGAGCTGGTCGAGGCGGCCGACGAGCTGGGCGGAGACCGCCGGGGGCGCGACCACGCCGAACGGGACGTCCCTCGGCTTCGGGTTGTGGAGCGCCCCGACGTACGAGGCGATGAACAGCAGCTGGAGGGCGAAGACGCCGACGACCAGCAGGGCGGCGCGGGGCGTGACGGCACTCTTCAGTTCGTCGACGAGGCTCATGCCCCCACGCTCCGGGGAGGGGAGTGATCGCGCAGGCGGGATGCGGCCGAACGGATGAGGCGTGTGTGACCCCTCGCGCAAGAATCGATGATGTGTTCGAATCAGGTCGCCGACCAGGGTCGATGAGGGAGTACAGTAATCGAACGAGCGTACGATGAACATATCGGGTGAATCGTCGAAAAGGGGTGGAGTGATGGAGGTGCGGCATGGCGGGCTTCGCCCATCTGCACGTCGCGTCCGGTTACTCCGTCCGCTACGGCGCCGCCCACCCCGAACACCTCGTCCGGCGGGCCGCCGAGCGGGGCGTACCCGCGCTTGCGCTCACCGACCGGGACACCGTCACCGGCGCCGTCCGGTTCGCGCGGGCCTGCGCCGAGACCGGTGTCCGGCCGGTCTTCGGCGTCGACCTGGCGGTGGAGGCCCTCGCGCCCCCGCCACCGGCGGCGCGCCGCCGCACCCCGGCGCGCGGGGGCGCGCACGTCGTCGAGCCGCCGCTGCGGTTCACCCTGCTCGCGCGGGACCGGGAGGGGTGGGCGCGACTGTGCCGCATCACCTCGGCCGCCCATGCCGACGCGCTCGGGGGTACGGCGCCGGTGGTGCCGTGGGAGGCGCTGCGCGCACACGGCGGCCCCGGCCTGATCGCGCTGCTCGGACCGCTCTCGGAGCCGGTACGGGCCCTGGCGGCGGGACGCGAGGACGTCGCGACGAGGCTCCTCGCCCCCTGGCAGGAGATCTTCGGCGGCGGACTCGGTCTGGAGACGGTGGCGTACAAGCCCTCCGGCACCGGCCCCGGATCGCTCCGGCTCGCCGCCCGGACGCTGGCGCTCGCCGACCGCACCCGTACCACCGCCGTGCTCACCAACGCCGTGCGCTACGCCGACCAGGACCAGCACCGGCTCGCCGACGTCCTGGACTCCGCGCGGCTGCTGCGGCCGATCGACCGGCGCCGCCTGGACAGCGGGCAGCGCTGGCTCAAGGGCGAGGGGAATATGACGAGCATCGCGCGGCTGATCGCCGAGTGCGCGGGCGCGGACCCCGCGCGGGCCCGCCGGCTGCTGGCCGACACCGCCGCCGCGGCGGCCGCCTGCGCCCTCGACCCCGCCGCCGACCTGGGACTCGGCACGCCCCACTTCCCCGAGCCCGACGTGCTCGGCGCGGAACCCGGGGCGGACGGCGCGGCGCGGCTGCTGCGCGCGCGGAGCGAGGCCGGCCTGGTCCGGCGCGGCCTGGACCGGGACCGCGCCGCGCTCGACCGGCTCGACGACGAGCTCGCGGTGATCTCCCGGATGGGCTACGACTCGTACTTCCTCGCCGTCGGCCAGGTCGTGGCCGACATCCGGGAGAAGGGCATCCGGGTCGCGGCGCGCGGCTCCGGCGCCGGATCGATGGTCTGCCACGCGCTGGGCATCGCCACGGCCAATCCGCTCGACCACCGCCTGCTGTTCGAACGCTTCCTGAGCGTGCGCCGGAGGTCGCTGCCCGACATCGACATCGACGTCGAGTCCGCCCGGCGCCTGGAGTGCTACGACACGATCTTCGACCGCTTCGGCAAGGAGCGGGTCGCGGTCACCGCCATGCCCGAGACCTACCGGGCCCGCCGCGCCCTGCGCGACACCGGCCTCGCCCTCGGCGTCGCGCCGGCGGACATCGACCGGATCGCCAAGAGCTTCCCGCACCTGCGGGCCTCCGACATCACCGGCGCGCTCGCCGAACTGCCCGAGCTGCGGGGCCTCGCGGCCGAGGCGCACCGCTACGGGCCGCTGTGGAAGCTGGCCGAGGGGCTCGACTCCCTGGTCCACGGCATGGCCATGCACCCCTGCGGCGTGGTCATCAGCGACGCGACGCTCCTGGACCGGCTGCCGGTTCAGCCGACCCCGCAGGGCGAGTACCCCATGGCGATGGCGGCGAAGGAGGAGATCGAGGCGCTGGGCAACATCAAGCTGGACGTCCTCGGGGTCCGGATGCTCTCCTCGATGACCCACGCGGTCGCCGAGATCGAACGGGTCACCGGCGAGCGCGTCGACCTGGACGACCCGGCGCAGGTGCCGCTCGACGACGTCTTCGCGTTCAAGCTCATCCAGGAGAGCCAGACCCTCGGCCTGTTCCAGCTCGAATCACCCGGCCTTCTCTACTGTCTGAGTCACTGTCGGTTTTCGGCTCGGACTTTGGCACGGAGGCATCTGCATGGAGGAGCCCGAGGGCTCTTGGGCTGTCGAGTTCTACGACCTCAGCCGGGACTTCCCTGTCCCCGTGGGCGGCGTGGATCTCGGGCAGCTGGGCGACGTACACGAAAGAGCACGCGAGAACGGAGCGCGGGATGGCACGCCGATCGTCTGGTCGAGACGGCACGGCACGGATCCGTGGATCAACCTCTTCTTCCGTGCTGACGAGATCGTATCCAAGCAGCGGACCACGTGGCGCCGGTACGCGTACGCGCTCGTCGTCTGGCTGAACTTTCTGGAGCAGCGGGGGCGGCTCTGGTACGAGGCGAGCAAGCGCGACTACGCGGACTTCAAGCACTGGCGGATGGCAGACTCCCGCAACTGCTGGCG
Organism: Streptomyces sp. NPDC058579; assembly: GCF_042718575.1. NCBI lineage: Bacteria > Bacillati > Actinomycetota > Actinomycetes > Kitasatosporales > Streptomycetaceae > Streptomyces > Streptomyces sp. NPDC058579. The sequence goes on along the minus strand of NZ_JBHXPI010000009.1, from coordinate 210,026 downwards.
GGTAGAGGGCACCTCCTTCGACACTGACCGGGCGGGACTGAAGAGGTTCTACGTGTGGGCCTCCGGCGAGTACGAGGTCTTCAATCCGATTCCGTCCCAGTCTGCGCAGTCCGGCGGCAACCTCGGGCAAGGGGCCGGGCGCCGGGATCCCTCCCGTCCGGCCGGAGCGCCTCGACGCCAGGTGAAATGGCTGCTGCGCAAGGCTTTCGAGCAGTGGAAGGACGTGGGGCTGAGGGGGTATGGGTTCGACGGCCTGCGCCCGGAGAGCTGGCACGGCTTCAACGAGGACCGCAACACGGCGTTCGTCGAGGGGCTGTGGGGTACGGGGCTTCGGCTGGAGGAGTGGGCGAGCGTCCTGGACGTCGAGCTGCCGCTGGCCCCGGTGACGAGCAGGTACCCGAAGGCGTGGCTGGCGCAGTCCTGCGCCAAGGGGCGTCGCTACGGACGTAACTACCGGATCCCGCGGGCGGTTGTGAAAGCCGTGGCAGGCTACATGGACCCGATGGAAGGCTCGCGAGCAGAGGCGATCGGGCGGGCGCAGAGGGTCGGTCGGTACGAGCGGGTGCCAGGCCTCGTGATGGTGACCGGGCACAACCCCCGTGCGCGGACACTCAAAGTGCGGACCCCGCGCGGGAGTTCCGCGACGATGTCCCTTGATGTTCTGGGTCCACAAGAGCGGCTCCGCTTGTTCCGGGAGACAGAACACGGGCTGGAGCCGCTCGCCGTCTGGCTGAGCGTCGACGGCCTGCCGCATCGGGCCCACAGCTGGGAGAACACGTTCGCTACCGCCAACTCCCGGGTTGCCCAGGCGTGGGCACGCTCGCGGTGGCCCGGGTTTGACGACCTGGAGGCGGAGCAGCGGGAGAGGCGGGCCTCCCAGTGTCCGCTGTGGGCTCGGCCGCACATGCTGCGGCACTCCTACGCGCTGGTCTGGTACTCGATCCTGAGCGCCGTATGGGAGCAGCGCCTGCAGGGGTTCACCGAAGCCGAGAAGCATTCGTTTCGTGAGCAGTTCGGCGACATCTGGTACCAGCTGGCCACGATGCTCGGGCATCGCAACCCGCAGACCACCAGGGACTGGTACCTGGCACCCTTCACGGCCCTGGAAGTCGACTACCTGATGGCGTTGGTCGACGGTGATCAGCGGGAAGCCGTCGACATTCTGCTGGGGAGAATCGCCGCGGATAGTGAGCTGGTCCTGTCTCCGGTTCCCGAGGATGGGGAGCTTCTCGACGACCCGGAGGACGGCGAATGAGCCGGCGAGGTCGCAAGGCGAGCGTGCCTTCCGGGGACTGGCAGTCGCCGGAGCGGCTTGTCATCACTGAGGACGAGTGCAGCGTCTTCTTCGTCGAGGAGAAGGGGCGCCGCAGCAAGGTGTACGACTTTGCGAAACTGCAGGTCAGCGCTGGTATTCAGCGGTGGCTGGCCCGGTCGTTCGCGCGGGTGACTGGACCGACTTGCGGAGTCAAGCGGGCTAGTGCTGCCGAGGGTCTCTGGTGCGGGGTGCAGCTCCTGGCGGGATATCTCGCGAAAGTGGACCCGGTCGTGTACGAGCCCGCGCACATCACTGCCGCCCACATCAAGGAGAGCTTGCTTGCCGTTTCCCTGGGCTCCAGGAAGTCCCATGTGGAGCGACTGCGTGCGATCTTCCGTGCCGACAAGGAGCTGTCGACCGAGGCGCGCAACGCCATCCTGCACGGGCGGTTGCCCGCGTACGAGTCGAAGGTGCAGCCGTACAGCCACGAGGAGCACCAGGAGCTCATGACCGCGGTTCGTCACGACATCCGCGTCGCCCGCGACCGGATCCAAGAGGGGCGCGAGGTCCTGGCCGCGTACCGCCGCGGCGACCTCGGCCCACCCGGCCGTTTCAACCATGCCGAGAAGCTCGGCCGCGTGCTGGACACCCTCGACCGAACCGGGGACGTGCCACGGCGCGTGACACCGTCGTCGCCACAGGGCGGGATCCCCGCCTGGGTGCAGGCACTGGGCGGGGTCTCCGGACTTGTGTCCCGGCTGACGCTGACGCGCACGGAGACGGTGGCGTTCTGCTTGATGTTCATCGATCTGACTAGTGAGAACTTCGGCACGATCGGAGAGTGGCCGGCGGCGCACTTCCGGCCGGACGGTGACCTTGGAGGGCCCGCACTGGCTCTCGTGGACGAAGTGAAGCCACGTCGAGGGCCGTCGTTGGAGTTCATGGTGACGTCGTTGGAGGATGTGCCTGCATCGCTTTCCGACGTGCTGCAGATGAAGGATGACGACAAGCATCTGCTCCGTTCTGCCTTCCGCGTCTACCAACTGCTGCTGGACCTGACGGAGTTCGCGAGACGCCACGGCGGAGACACACACGCCCTCTGTTACCCGAAAGTCCGCGCTCGGGGAGGTCTCGCGTGGGGGAACGGCACCCATCGGAGCGGGATCGTGGCCTGGGCGGCGGGGCACGGCTTCCGTCCTGAGGAGAGAGCCGGCCGCCCGGAAAGCGAGGGTGATACGCCTGGTGAACTCATCGACGATGGTGCGACGACCGAGCAGGACAGGGGGAAGGAGAAGGCCGAAGAGGCAGCGGACAAGGGGCTGGCGGTCAATGTGCACCGGCTTCGGCGGGCGGCGCTGGAGCGCGGGGGAAGACCCGTGGCGCACACCAGGGAGACGTATCAGAACTATCTGCGGACGAGCCGTCCGGCGACTGAGCGCGGGCGCACGGTCATGCGCGAAGCGCTGGAGGAAGAGGTCACCAAGGCACGCGCGGTGCAGGAGATTCCGGTGCTGACGGACGACTTCCTCGCACGTGCTGCCGAGGCTCCGAAGCAGGCCGCGGCTGATATCGGCGTGGACACGGAGACTCTCGCCCGGCTGGTCTCCGGTGAGCAGGACACCGTGCTGGTGGGCTGCACGGCCCCGGAGGACAGCCCGTTCACGGGGTCCGGAAAGCCATGCGGCGCCTCATTCCTCGACGACTGCCTGCGGTGCGAGAACGCGCGTGCGCTGCCCCGCCACCTGTCGGTCCAAGTCGAGGCGCACGGTCGCCTCAAGCATCTGCAGCGCGACCTTGATCCACGCCTGTGGGCCCACCTCCACGCCGAGACATTCGCCCGTCTGTCCAACCTGCTGGGGCACTACACCCCGGCCGAGCGCTCCGACGCCCGCGACCGCGTCACGGCCGCCGAGCGAGCGCTCGTGGACGACCTCATCAACGGAAGGATGAACCTGCGGTGACAACCGTGTCGTCACCCGGCCCCTCGGCCGGGGCAGCCCTTCTGCCGGGACCGGATACCGTGGTCCTGGCTCACCGCCCGCTCCGTGACTCGACGGACAAGGCCACACTGTCCCGGTTCGGGGACCCGGTCTGGCGTCTGGGTCCAGGGCTGCTTGACGATCAGCTGTGCCCGGTCAGTGAGAACTGGCCGCGTCTGGTGCCCGACTCTCTGCGGGAAGGCTTCACGACGTGCGCATGGGTCGCGCTCAACACCAACTGGCCCGCTCAACTGCGGCCGGGACTGATCGATGAGCAGCCCGAGGTCCTAACGATCCACAAATGGGTCATGTCCATGTCGCCTTTTGCCGCATGGCTGGATTCCCGCGGTTTCACGCGCTTGTGTGATGTCAGCAGTCGGGACCTGGGCCTGTACAAGAGCCACGTCCTTGCCCTGCCCAACTCCACGGAGGACAAGAGACGCCTGCTGCACGCGGTTCGGGTCGTCTGGGGTTACCGGGACGCGCTGCCCGACGAGCACCGTCTCCCGCCCCGCAGACCATGGGGTGCCGCCTCGACGGATGACCTGGTCGGCGTCAAGCGCGTGCAGAGCCGGTACAACAAGACGCCGCGCATCGATCCCCTCACCATGGATGCCTTGCTGGCATGGGCCCTTCGGATGGTCGAGGGCTTCGGGCCCGACATCCGCGACGCGGCCCGTGAAGCACGACTGCTCTTGGACGGGCGGCATCCGGCGACCCTGGCAGCACGTGACCGGTTCGGTTCCGGTTCCTTGAAGGGGCGTCTCGCGGTCTACCTGGCCGAACTTCACCGCGCGGGCCGCGGCCTGCCCGGCACGAAACGCCGCGAGCGCCACGGCGGCCAGCTCGGAGTGGATCACCAGCACATCGCCCGCATGGTGGCGTCCACCGGACCTCATGTGAAGCCGTACGACGGCCTGTTGCTGTCCATGGCTGAGGGCTACGGCCTTGAACTGGAATCCGACGCCTACTTTCTCGGCCCGATCGCGGGCAGCTTCCAGGGTGCTCCGTGGCGCGACCGCCCGATCGGTGTGCGCGAGGTCAACCAGCTGGTGCGCTACTTGACGGCCGCATGCTTCATCGTCATCTGCTACCTCTCCGGCATGCGCAGCGGCGAGGTTCTGCAGCTCCGCCGCGGATGCCTGCGCGAGGACGAGTACGGCGGACTTGTGCTCGTTGGGCGGCGCAGCAAAGGTTCCGACCATGATCCCGATCCCGACCCGGAGGGGACGGAGGAACGGGCGTGGGCCGTGGTCGGAGCGGTCGCTCCCGTCGTGCAGATGCTGGAGTCGCTCTCCGATGCCGAGCTGCTGTTCCCGCCGAGCCGGCAACGCACCACCACGGTCCGCTCGCGCCGGAAGCAGTCGAAGCCGACGGGCACGATGAACGACGACATCCGGGAGTTCATGGGCTGGGTGAACGCCCAGTTCTCCGGCCGGGACGATCCGGCCATCCCGCCCGACCCGACGAAGGACATTCACGCGGCACGTTTCCGCCGCACGCTCGCCCACTTCGTGGTACGACGCCCGGGCGGACTCGCGGCGGCGCAAGCGCAGTACGGGCATATTCGAGCCAAGGTGACACTCGGCTACGCCGGAGACGCCGACACCAGCTGGATGGAGGACCTCGCCCTCGAGGAACTGGAGATGGTCAGCGAGCAGGTGGACGAGGACCTGCGAGCGCTCGACGACGGCGAACACGTCAGCGGGCCGTCCGCACGGGAGTACCGGCACCGGGTCCGGAAGTCCGCGGCCGTGTTCACAGGGCGCGTCGTCATCCAGGCCGACAACGCCCGACGCCTACTGTCCAGCAAGCATCCCGACATTCACCACGGACAGGGCATGACCTGCGTGTGGCGATACGAGACCGCGGGCTGCCGGGAGGAACGAGAAGCGGCCGGAGTGGATGTGCACGGACCGGACGAGCCGCTCTGCCGCACCGAATGCGTCAACCTCGCCTACACCGACCGCAACATCGAGGACAAGAAGAGAGAACTCGCCCGGCACGAGGCCGCCGCAGTCGATCCGCTGTCGCCAAGGCCCCTGAGGGACCGGGAGGCGGCGAAAGCCACCCAGGCGCGCGCGGTGATCACCGCACATGAACTGGGGCGGCACGGAAACAGCCAGCAGAAACCAGCGGGTAAGGAGCGGCTTGATGGGACGCAGACCTCGTGACCGGGACAGAGATGCCACCGCGATCAAAGCGGCGGCCGAGCGGCTACTGGCCGGAACCCCCCTGCGCTCGGCCTCGGGCAGGCTGACCGCCACCGAACTTATTGTCGAGGCGGGACTGCGCCGCGACGTTGTATATCCCCACCACCAGGACCTGGTCGATGAGTTCCGGCTTCGCGCCCAGGCGCAGGACCGCGTGCCGACTGCGGCCCAGGAACTCGCCGAGCGGTACGCGGCCGTGACCGAGGAGCTGAAGGAGACCACGCAACAGCTCGCAAAGGAAAGGAAGTTGACCGCCTACCTGCGCCGAACCACCGTGGAGCTGGCCATCGAGGCGGAGAACCTGCGCCGCGACCAGGAGGACGCTGCCGACGCCACGGTGGTGTCGATGCAGCGACGGCGCGGGCCGGGCCGCAGGTTCCCGCCGTCGGGGCCGGAGAGCTGAAGAGTCACGGCCCCTGATCTGCGCGAACGGTTCTTCCAGAGGGCGGCCATTGACTGCATCCGGCGTGGAATAATTTGAGGTGCTATTCTGAGGAGTGAACTGAGGTCGGAGGAGGTGGAGGAATGGTCGGCACGCAAGCCCACCCCGGGATGCTTGTCCTGCTGCGTGAGTCTCGCGGGCTCACGCAGGCGGAGGTCTGTGCGGCCATGTCCAAGGCATCTCCCATGGGTGCGACGGCGGTGTCGCAGGGATACGTGAGCCGAGCGGAGTCAGGGCGACTCACCGTCTGTGACGACCGGCTGGAGTGGTACGCGGCCGCGCTCGGCTACCCGCAGGACCTGCTCTGTCTGGATCCGCAGGTGGGAGGGGTGGGCGTCGGGCTGATCCATCACCGCAAGAAGGCCGCCCTGTCCGCCTCCGCGCTACGCCAGGTGCACGCCCAACTGGCCCTCACCCGAATGCAGTTGCAAGGAATCACGTCGGCGGCACGGACTCCTGGCGAGGCTTCCGGGTTTGCGCGCGTGCCGTTGTCCACGCTCACGACCCCGAAGGACGCCGCCCGACAAGTACGCAAGGCGTGGGGGCTGGCCCCGGGGCCGGTTCCGGACGTGATCGAGGCGGTCGAGAACGCCGGAGGGCTGGTAGCCGTACGAGATCTCGGCAGCGATCTGCTGGACGCCGTCAGCCAGTGGGGCGAGGCCGGGCCCCCGCTGCTCCTGGTCAACGACCGGGCGCCCGGCGACCGTTGCCGGTTCAGCGTCGCCCATGAACTCGGCCACCTGATCATGCACGTGGAGCCCGGCGCCGGGTCCCAGCAGGAGAAGCAGGCCGACGCCTTCGCGGCGGAACTCCTCATGCCGGCCGCCGACATCCGGAACGCCTTCAAGGGCGGCGTCGATCTGCAACGGCTCATGGAACTCAAGCGAACCTGGCGGGTATCCATGAGCGCCCTGCTGCGCCGCGCCCTTGACTTGAACGCCCTGACCGAGTGGCAGCACCGTACCCTCGTCATCGAGATGTCCGCACTCGGCTACCGCACGGCCGAACCCGTGAAGATCCCCCGCGAGCAACCCCGGACCGTGCCTGCACTCGTACGAACATTGCTCAACGAGCGCGGGCTTACCCTCGAAGCGGCAGCTGCCTGCGCCCGGTTGCTGCCCGAGGACTTCCAGCACTTGTACGTCGAAGGTCACCGCACGTCACCGTTGCCGTCGCATTGAAGGACCGTCCATGACCGACGCTTCCGCTGTCCCGCCCCGTCCTCGCACCTCCGATTCTGTACCGGACGGCATGGCCCTCCTGCGCGGCCGCATGCTGATCCAGTCCCGCCCCACCCTCGTCAAGAAGGTGGCGGGGCAGATCGCCCCCAGTCTCAGCGGCCTGATCCTGTGCGGCGAGAGCGCTGCACGGACGGCGCAGCGGATGCGGCGGGACGAGGGGTACAGCGGGGTCCTGCTCGCTGATCCGGCCCGCTACGAATCGGAGCCCGCCACCGAGGAGGCCCCGTTCCCCGAGAACGAACCGGCCGGGTTCTTCATGAATGACCCGCTGGAGGTCTCCCTCTCCCGGCAGCGAGCGGCCGGCGTCACCGCGCCGATCACCCCGACCGGCTACATCCAGGCCGAGGACTCTGACGCTCTCCGGGCCGCGGTCCGCCGCATGGTCGAACTGGGCGACCCTTCGGTGATCTTCGCGGTGCCGGTCGACGTGGCATGGCTCCGGAACGAGGAGTCGACGCGACAGTTGATCGGTTTCTTGCAGATGGTCCGAGGACCCAAGGCGATCATGCTGGGCGGGCAGATGGATCCGCTCGCGCGGTACGCGAAGGCGGTCGCCCACCTGCGCATGCTGATCGCCGAGGTGCCGGACGCCGCACTGGTCCGTGCCGATCTCGCCGCATTCGGTGCCCTGGCGTCCGGCGCCCTCTTCACCGCCTTCGGCGGGAGCAGCGGCCTCCGGCACATTGTCGCTCCCGGAGAGAAGGCGCAGACCAGCAGGAAGGGCGGCGGTGGGCCCACGGCGCCGCATGTGCTTCACCCCGAGCTGATGGACTTCTACCTGGGGGACAACCTGGCGGACAAGTACGGTGGCGCTCCCGCACCCATCTGCGAGTGCTACGCCTGCGAAGGCCGGTCCTTGGACATCTTCACCAGCAACCACGCGCCCCTGCCTGCGCAGGCCGCCGCCCACAACATCGCCGTGCTCATGGGCTGGCTCCGCGACCTCTGCGCGATTCCCGCAGGGACCGAGCGGGAGCGGTGGTGGCACAACCGATGCCGTAGCGCCGTTGACCAGTACCCGTTGGTGAACGCCACCCTCCGGCAGCCCGGTGCTTTCAAGGTGCCCGAGCAGCTCAACCGGTGGGCGCTGGCCGCGCCGGATTCCGCCCGTGCCGCACTCGAAGCCCCGCGTGCTCAGCACACCCGCTGATACAGCTCCTCCACGAACCGCCAGGCCGCCGCGGTATGCCGCTGCGGCCGGTAGAGCTCGGGTTCCAGAGCCATCTCGATCTCGTCCCCCATGTCGATGAGGACTCCGATGCCGTAGAAGTCCGCCTCCGCCAGCACCTCGTCCAGACGTGCGGGGCGGCGGCTGAGCAGCATGGCCCGACGGCAGAACGGGGCGAACCGGCCTGCTCTCTCAAGCCCCTGGCGCCACCCGGACGCCGGTACCACGGCGAGATCCACCTGCAAGGGGCGCACCGCACGCCGCGTCACCGTCCGGCGGTCCCGGTCCGCCGCTCCGGCCGGCAGGGAACGCAGCGCCCGCCTCTCGTGCTGGTCCAGTGAGGCCAGCGGAACCGGCATGCCGACCGGCAGCGACAGCAGCGTCTCCAGTGGGTGCCGCCGGTCCAGGCGTTCCGCGCCGACCTCTCGGCGGCGCTCGTCCTCGGCAGGGGCGAGGCGGTAGAAGAACAACGCCTTTTCGCCGATGACCTGGGTAAACGCGGTCTTCCCGCCCTGCCCCACAAGCTGGGCGGACACCGTCTTCACCGAGCCGTCAAGCACGGAACCCACCGAGGTCATCATGGTCTCCACCCTGCCTCACCCGGCCGTGACCGCAAACACCGGCCCCGTCGGCTATCCAACCTGTTCCGTTCCTGTCACCGCTGCCAAACGACGCAAGAGGCCCTCCAGGTACTGCCAGAGCTCGTTGTCGTCGCTACGTCGGTAGTGCTTGCGCCGCTCCCCGGGATCCTGCGGAAGCCGCACGGCGAGCTCAGCCCTCACCAGCGCCCGGATCGGCGCCTGATAGAGGCTGGCGGAGATCCCGTAGGAAGCTGCCAGGTCTCCCATGCAGACACCCCGGTCATCGGCCTGGGCGAGCGCGAGTAGTACTTCCGCCCGATAGCGGTTCCCGAAGAGGCTCACCGAGAGCTCCCGCATTCCCTCGGATGGGCTTTGAGGCATGATTCATGATTCATTTATCACGTCTCATATGTCAACCCACCGGTCCGAGCCCTTCGGTTCTGTTTTGCCGGAGCGCCGTTCTTCGTTCTGCGCTGATCCAGGCGTTCACCGCAGGCCCGCGGTGCTGGCGGGCCGTACCGCGCCCGGTCCGAAGCGGGCGCGGGCGCGGTCGGCCGCGGCCTCGATGCGGCGGGTCTTGTCGTCGTCGGGGCCGAAGGTCAGCTGCCGGGACGCCGAGGCGGCGTCGCCGAGCTCGCCCGCGCGCAAGGTGAGGGAGCAGACACGGGCCCGCTGCAGGCCCAGAGACCAGTGCAACATGTGGGCAGACGTGCGGAGTTGGGGGCTGTGCGCGGTGGACTCGGACAGGGTGCGGCTGCGGGTGGTCGTGGAGCGGTCGGCGTACTGGACGGTCAGGGTCAGCGAGCGGCAAGCCTGCCGCTCTCCGCGGAGCCGGGCGCCGAGTTGTTCGGCGAGGTGGGTCAGCGCGGCGCGCTGTCGGGTGGCGTCGAGCTCGTCGCGCTCGAAGCGGTGCTCGGCGCTGAACGTACGGGGCGGGGCGCCCGCGACGACTCGCGCGGGGTCGATGCCGGCCGCGCGTTCGCGGAGCGTGCGCCCGGTCGCTGTGCCCAGGATGCGCTGGAGGGTGAGCAGCGGGGTGGCGGCGATCTGGTCGGCGGTGTGCAGTCCGTACGAGGTCAGGGTGCGGGCGGTGGCCGGGCCGACGCCGGGCAGTGCGGCGGCGGGGAGTCCGTGAAGGAACCGGGTGATGGCCTCGGGGTCGTCGGGAACGGTACGGATGGCGCCGGGCTCCCCGCGGTGGGCGGCGAGCTGGGCGAGCAGCGGGTTGGGGCCGATGCCGACCGTCACGTCGAGGCCGTGGAGCGCGGCCGCGCGCATCCGGATCAGGGCGGCGAGCCCGGCGGCGTCGCGGTCGAAGTAGCGGGTGCTCCCGGACACGTCGGCGAGGGCCGCGTCCGGCGGCAGGGCCTGGGCAACGGGGGTGAACTCGCCGACCATGTCGAGAAGTCGCCGGTAGACGGGGTTGGGCTGCGGGTCGCCGAAGTGGAGGTAGAGGATCATCCCCGGTCACCCCGCGCTTCCGGGGCTCGCATGGTGGAAGGACCGTCCGTCGAGCGCGTCGAGGGCGGGCAGGCCGGCGGAGGCGGGAGTGCCGGGCGGCTGGAGGTCGGCCCAGGGGTGCAGGGTGTAACCGGTCGGCTGGGTGATGGTGCGGCGCGGACCTGCCCGGCGTGCGGCACTCTCGGGCCGGGTGAGGCGGTTGGCGACGGCGGCGGGGCCGCCCTCGCGGTACAGGTCGATCAGCTCGGCCAGGTTCCAGGCGGCCGTGCCGGTGATGCTGAAGGCGCGCGGCGGGCGACGGGCCAGGGTGCCGCGGACGAGAAGCAGACTGCTGTGGAAGACGGTGTGGGCGCAGCGTGCGTGGCTGTCCTCGAAGAACGCCAGGTCGGACAGGCCGGTGGGGTCGTCCAGGGTGGCGAAGATGACGCGCTTGCCGGAGCGGATCGGCGGGGTCTGGGTGGCGACCTTGACGCCGGCGACGAGCACGGTGGCGCCGTGCCGAAGGCCCGGCAGATCGGCGGCGGGGGTCGCGCCGATCTCGGCGAGCAGGGACCTGTGCTCGTCGAGGAGGTGGTGGGAGATGTCCATGCCGAGCACGTCCAGCTCGGCGGCGAGCTGCTCGGAGCTGCTCATGGCCGGCAGGCCCGTGGTGGTGACGGTGGCGTTCGGCTCCGTGTCGGCGCCCTCCGTGTTCTCTGTGTTCTCCATGGGGAGTTGACCCGCGGTTGAGCCGCGCTTGCTGCGGCCCGAGCGGTGCAGCTCGGTGACCTTCAACAGCAGCTCACGGCGGGGACCGAACGCGTCCAACGAACCGACCTGCGCCAGCCGTTCGGCCAGCGGGCGGCTGGGCCGGGCGCGCTGCCAGAAGTCCTCGAGCGAGGTGTACGGCTGCCCGGCGGTGATGCGCCCGCTCTCGGCCTCCGTGATGCCGCGTACCTGCGACAGACCGATCCGCACCCCCCACTTGCCAGACACCAGTTCGATTATGTGTGCGGCCTGGGAGTGGTTGATGTCGGGCAGCAGCAGCGGCACCCCGTGACGCCGGGCGTCCGCGGCCAGCACACGCTTGTGGTACATCCCCGGATCGTGCGTGAGCAGCCCCGCGAGCAGGGCCGCCATCCGGTGGGCCTTGAGCCAGCTCGACTGGTAGGCGGGCTGCGCGAAGGCCGCGGCGTGCGCCTTGGCGAAGCCGAAGCTGCCGAAGCCCTCCAGGATCTTCCACACGTCGCGTACGGCTTGGACCGGATAGCCGCGCCCCCGCGCCTGGTCGGCGAACCAGGCCCGGACCCGGCCCTGCCGCTCGGGGTTCGACAGGGCACGGCGGGCCTCGTCCGCCATGCCCCGGTCGCAGCCGGTCAGCGTCGTCATGATCGCGATGACCTGCTCGTGAAAGACGACCTGTCCTTCGGTCTCCTTGAGGATCGGCTTCAGGTCCGGATGCGCGTAGCGGGGCCGGTTCTGGCCGTCGCGGGCCTTGATCAGTGGCTCCACCATGTTCGCCGCGACCGGTCCTGGCCGGAACAGGCTGATGTCGAGTGCCAGGTCGTCGAACGACCGAGGCTGCAGATTTTGCACCAGCTCTCTCTGCCCCGGACTCTCCAATTGGAAGGTTCCCAGGGTGTCCCCGGAGCTGATCAGGTCGTACGTGGCCGGGTCGTCCGGCGGCACCTGTGCGGGGTCGTCCAGGTCGAGCCGTTCGCCGGTGACGCGTTCGATCTCGGCGGCCGCGTGCGCGAGCGCCGACTGCATGCGTACGCCGATGACGTCGATCTTCGGGTGACCGGTGTCCTCGATGTCCTCCTTGTCGAACTGGGACATGGCGATGTTCTCCACCGTGGTCGGCGCCACCGGGGTGCGCTGCAGCAGCCCGGCGTTGGAGACGAGGAGGCCGCACGGGTGCATCGCTGCCTCGTGCGGCAGCCCATCGAGCGCCTCCACCAGTTCCCAGAGCCGGCCGTGGTCCTCGGAGGCGACCTCGCGCAGCTCCGGCAGCTCGACGAGCGCGGCCCGCACGTCCTTCGCCCGGATATGGGGGAACGCCTTGCCGAGCCGGGCCGCCTCGTCCGGGTCCATACCGCGGGCGCGGGCCACGTCCTCGATCGCCCCGCGCGCCCGATACGTCTTGTAGACCGCGAGCGTCGCCACCCGGTCGGCCCCGAACCGCTCCCGTACCGCCTGATACACCTCCAGGCGGCGTGCCGACTCCACATCCAGATCGATGTCGGGCAGCGCGGACCGCCGCGCGGACAGAAACCGCTCCATGAGCAGGCCGTGCGCCACCGGGTCGACCGGGCTGATCCCGAGCAGGTGCGTGACAAGCGAGCCCACGCCCGAGCCGCGGGCTGCAACGCGGATGTCAAGGCGCTGGGCCTGCGCCGCCACCTCGGCCACGGTCAGGAAGTACCCGGCGAAACCGTGCCCGGCGACGATCCGCAGCTCGTCCTCGAGCCGGTCCCAGCGCCCCGCCTCCCGGTGGTAGCCGCGGTTCATCATGCCCGCCGCGCACTTCTCGGCCAGCACGCGGTCGGCGGTGTCCGCCCGCGCGCCCACCAGCTCGGCCTCGGGAAGATTCAGCCGGCCCAGACCGAAGGCCTCGCCCGGGTCGACCACGCAGGCTGCCGCCGTCTCCTCGGTCGCCGCGAGCAGCCGCCGAGCTTCCAAGCCCCGGCCGCCCACCGCCTCGGCGATCCGCCCGGCGATCCGCTCCATCTCCCCGGTGTCCTTCAGCCACCGCTGCCCGCTGTCGAGCCGGGACGCGTCCCGGCCGTCGATCGGCACCAGCGAGCGTGCGGAATCCAGAATGTCGGCGACCTCGCCCTGATGCGGGTCGGCGTAGCGCACCGAATTGCTCAGCACGGTCTCCACCTGCTGCTCGGCGGCCAAGCCCGCCATCCGTGCGGCAAGGCGCAACGACCCAGGACCCGTACCGGTCCGCCCGTGCCACGACACCTCCATACGCAACGACTGGCCGAACCGCTCACGCCACGGATCCAACAGGACCGCGGCCCGGTCCGGGCGTCCCGATGCCAGCGCTTGCCCCACCTCAGAATCGGCCCCGAGCAGCACGAACACCTCATCGTTCGCACAGGCCAGGTCCTCCCAGGTGACGCCCTGACCGGATGCCGCCGACACGAGACGGCACAGCTCAGCCCAGCCGTGCGCGGTCCGAGCCAGGAACACCGCGCGCAGCGGCGCCTCCGTCACGAACGCGCCGCCCCTGGCGGGGGTCCGCTGCCGTGTCGTCGGCGACGGACCGGATGTCGGCACGCCGGGCACGGACAGGTCGGCGCCGAACAACGGGCGGATCCCGGCCCGCGCGCACGCCTTGGCGAAGCGCACCGCGCCCGCGAGGGAGTCCCGGTCGGTCAGCGCCAGGGCGTCTAGCCCCCGTTCCGCGGCCCGCTCCGCCAGTGCCTGCGGGTGGCTGGCCCCATAACGCAGCGAATAGCCGCTCGCTGCACGGAGGTGCGTAAACGACATACACACCTCCTGTTGCCCATAATCCCCCTTTGGGTCATCTGCGTCATCTCGACCGTGGAAGCACTCTAACTCAATGTTCGCACATTCGTTCGATAGTCGAGGGGCTGGAAGCCTCAAGGCGTGGCTCACCGGGTGGCTACTCGACGGGGGTCAGGGTGGTCGTTGATCCAGGACAGGCCGCCGAGGTCGAGGCGTCGACGTGTGCAGGTGGCGGCAACGTAGGCGAGCTGGGCTTCGCTGTCGTTGATCGGTGGGGTGCGACGGGCTGTGTGCCATTGGGTTCACAGGAGAACGGTGGTTCGAAGTTCGCGGCGAATTTCACTGACGCCCATTCCCGGCCCCTGGCCCGGTGGGCGGTGGATACGGTCACCTCGGCAGCGTCCTCGGGTGCCAGGCGGGCGACGGTGGCCAGGATGGCGTTGGGGCCGTGGGCGTCGACGAGGTCGACGAAAGGCTGCAGGTCGCGACCGCTGGGTCGCACGCGGCGTACTCCTGGAGGTCGCCACAGGTGGTGAAGAGCAGGAGTTCGGGGTGTCGCGCCGCCACTGGTAGATCGCCTGGGCGGAATCTCCGACCATGACGAACTGGGCGTGTTCGCTTGGGCGAGGAAGACCTGCTCGACTGTGGGGTTGGTGTCCTGGGTCTTATCCAGGAGGAGGTGGGAAGCGGGGTGGCAAGCCAGCGAGTAAGGGGATTACCGGATGAAAAGGAAGGTTCCGTCATACGCTTGGGTGGCCAGATAGTCTTCGACACTGGGGAACTCGCCGGTGACGGGTAGAAGCGGAGCGTACGCATGCCGATAGCCGTTCCCGCTTCTCGAGGCCGGGTTCCGGCAGCGGCAGCGGAGCAGTTCGCGGCAGCCCGGGGTGGGCAGGTGTCGGCGTTCGTGACTCGGACCAGCCGGGGAGTCGGCCAGCGATGCCCGTGGGAGCTGGTGTCTATGGGTGGGCATTCGGACTCCGAGCGCGGGGCGGTGGCATGGATCATCGCGGAGGCCTTGATGCGACAGCGGTGCGGCAAGGTGACACACGCATTCGACTCTTGGAGGGCGGCCGCGCTGGGCGGCACTCCGCTGACTGGGCAACGGCGGCAGTTGGTCACGGCGTTTGCGGAACCGGTATTTAAGCCGCAGAACGATCCGGCGGCCAAACCGCATCACGGAGTGCCGGGCCATGTAGGCGAATGGCTCTGGTACTTGCTGGCGTTGGAAAGCCCGGATACGCCCGCACGAGCACGGGAGTACCTGACCCCACCCAAGGACAACGTCAACGACTCCGGTGGAGACGGTCTGGTGATCTATCGCTCACGTTCAGGCACCGGACCAGAACTTCTCTTCCGTCTATGGGAGATGAAGAAATACACCGGTAAGGATGATTCGGTCACCGACACGGTTCGCGGTGCCTGGGATCAGCTATCGGAACATGGCATCAACTACGTGATCTCCCAGATAGCCTGGGCCGACCGGGAAGTCTCTGGCGACGTCGGCACGTTTGTCAGCGAACTGGCCGATCTGTGGCTGGAAGGGCATCCCAGCAGCGGTGCCGGGGTGAGCGTGGCCACCAACACGTCTGCGGCTCCGAAACAGCGAGCCTTCACCACGTCTCACGAGCGCATTCCGCACCTACGGCACGATGGTCAACTTGAAGGCGTGATCGTGGCCATCGATGACTTCCCCGATTTCGCCCGGCACGTTCAGGAACTGGTGTGGACCGCACTGTAAACCCCGAAATCCTCGCGATCGCGCTCGGCGTCCACGAGGCTGGCCTGCTGCCGTCCCCAGATGAACTCGCTGCATTGATCGCCGAGGTTGAAGTCGGCGCTATCAGGTCCGAGGCTGGCGTTTCGGACCAACTGCTAGGGACAGCCTGGTACCTGCACGGCATCGCTGCGGCTCTTGAAGGCACCGAACTGTATGATCCGGTTCGGCGCCGACACGCCTTCGCCGTCAGCGCCCACATTCTTGAACTGGCTCTGGACGACCGCCGCAATCGTCTCGACACCGCCAATGGGCCCGAGGACGACAGGACCGGCGAAGACGACGACCTGGCGGAGACCGCAGACGCGGAGGATCCCGATGAGGTTCGAGCCCGCCGTCTGGCACTGGCGTTCGGCGCCCAGGTTGGCTACCGGCGATGTGAGCAGGACCCGAACGCTGCCGCAGTTTTCCGTCAGGTCGACCCACTCCTGGTCACCGAGGAGTCGCTGGCCTCTCACCTGGATACCCTCGCGGTTGAGGCCGGGGTGGCTTTTTTGGGCTTGCAGCGACGCAGGCTGACCCGGGTAGTACGCGTATGGCGAAGGCAGTTGGGCGATCTGCAGCGACTGGCCGGCGTCACCGATCTACGAGAGAGCATGTATGGCCCGGCGCAGGCCGTCATTGAGGCGGTTCACAACCTGACGCTGTTTCTCACTCGTGCCGACCCCGCAGCATTGGAGACCGCCCGGGCCCACCTGCAAGGCGTGGTCACCGGCAGCGCTGGCCTGGCGGACCGCTCCGCTCGATGGGTCGCTGCCCATCTGCTGGAACTCCTGGATGACCTGGCAGACGGCAGTCTCCAGCGGCTACTGCCTCCCGATACCCCGCCAGCACTCGCCCAGGCCTTTGCCCTGTCCGACCCCCCAGTGATGACGCTGTGGCCGCCGCAGCGCGAGCTGCTGCAGCAGTCTCGCCCGCTGGACCCGGCCACCTCCCGGCTGCTGATCAGCGTGCCGACCAGTGCTGGCAAGACACTCATGGCACAGTTAGTCATCTGCGCCCATCTGGCTGCTGACGCCGGTCGGGTGCTGTATGTCTCGCCACTGCGCAGCCTGGGCCGGGAGATGCGCCAGGCCCTTCGCTCCCGGCTACGGGTGCTGGGCCGCAAACTCGGCGACGACCAGCCCGACTTCCCCGCGCCCGGCGCCCAGGCCACAGTCGGCGACGCAGACGTGGAGGTCCTCACTCCCGAGCGGCTGATGCACGCCCTACGGCAGGACGCGAATGCGGCCCTGGAGGGGGTGGGCCTGATCGTGGTCGATGAAGCTCATCACATGCAGCACACCGAGCGCGGCTTCCTCCTCGAAGGACTGCTGGCGTTCTGCCAGGCCCATCCAAGCCCACCGCGGCTGGTCCTGCTGTCTGCCGCGGTCGGCAACCACGCTGAGCTCGCAGCCTGGCTCGATCCCAGCCAGCCCGCCAAGGACGTCGTGTTCACCTCACAGTGGCGCGGGCCCCGTCGGTTGCACGGCCTGCTGAGCCCGATAAAGTTCACTGACCAGCTCACTCGCACCAAGCTCCCGCCGCGCGCGAACCGGACCCGCAACACCGAGGCAGTCCTGCCGATGGGCCTGCGCATCAGCGTCCGCCCGACCTCGACCGGCAAGACTTTTCACATGGCCACTCAGCGTGACCAGCCGCTCGGCCAGCGGATCTACCGTGAGAAGTTCCCCGGCGACACCACCGGTAAGCAGACCTCATCAGTAACGAACTACGCCCTGTTCGCATTCGGGGCTGCACATCTATCGCGCGCCGGCAGTGTCTTGGTGGTCTGCACCTCCCGCGTCGCCACGCGCAACACCGCCCGGGCCATCGCCGCCCTCCTGCCCGAATTTCCGCCCGCGGCCCCACTGGCCGGTTTCCTCGCCGACACTCTCGGCGCCGACCACCCGATCGTGGACTGCGCCCGACACGGGGTCGCCTACCACCACGCCCAACTGCCCGCCGAGGTCCTGCACGCGGTCGAGGACGCCCTACGCAGTGACCAACTCAAAGCACTGTGCTGTACCAGCACCCTCACCGACGGGGTCAACCTGCCGGTGCGCTCCGTCATCATCAACAGTGAGGTCGACGACGGTCTGCCACGCACATGGTCCGGCCAGCCGCAAATGGGACCAGCGCAACTGCTCAACGCCGTTGGCCGTGCCGGCCGGGCCGGACGCGAAAGCGAAGGCTGGATCCTGCTCACCCGCCACCGCGACCCGCGCTCCCCGGACTTTGCCTTGCTCGAACCTAGTGCGGAGCGCCTGCAAGTGTTGTCCGCGCTCGGCACCGATGACGCCCTGACCGACCTCGCCGCCGCCGAACAGCTGATTGCCGACACCGCCGATGCCATCTTCAAGCTCGCCGAGAACCACGCTGCCAACTTCGTCTCCTACGTGTGGTTCACCCTAGACGCGCTCTCCCGCGTTCCCACCCTCACAACCATCGAGCCGATGGCTGCCGTCGGGCGGCTGCTGGCCATGCGACAGCTGCCGCCCGATCTCAAGGACCGCTGGCTGCATCTGGCCGCAAAGGTCGCCGAACAGTACGAGGCCACCGAACCGGCCGCCCGGCGGCGCTGGACCACCCCGGGCACCAGCATCGGCACCGCCCGCACTCTGGACTCGATCGCCGAAGCCCTCACCCAGGCCCTCCTGCGAGACCCCGCCGCCACCGCGCCGGCCTACGAGGGCATCTGGGCGGAGGTCCTGGCTGGCGTGTTCCCCGACGAATGGCCACTCCAGCGCACCCTGGACTTCTTCACCCAATACGGCGTGTACGGCGTTCTGCTAACTTTCCCGGAAGCCAAGGAAGCGTGGACTTTCACCGAGAAGCGGACCGGCACCAGGGCTCGCCTCCACGTAGACATCGCTGCGGCGATCACCGGATGGACCGGTGGCACGACCATCCCCGACCTCGCCGACGCCTGGCTGCCGGGCCTGCCTCGCGAATGGGCTTTGGAACAGACCGTCAGCAACATCAGCGTCACCTTCGAGCACTATCTTGCCTGGACCCTCGGCGCGCTGACCAACCTCATCAACACCCGTCTGGAACAAGCACGGGCCGAGATCAGGCTGCCCGCCACCGTCGGCTGGCACCTGCGTCATGGCGTCGACACCGCTCAGGCCCTCGCCCTGCTAAACGCTGGAGTCACCTCCCGCCGCCTCGCCCACCAGATCGGCCGGTCGGCCAACGACCGGAACATCGGCGCCGATGAACTGCGCGCCTGGCTGACCGACCTCCACATTGACGGATGGCGCCGCGAATTTTCCGCCACCTCCTATGAGATCAACGACCTGCTGGACTACGTCCGCACCCGCCGCCCCAGCATGATCGGCAGCCTGCTCGACGCCAGACGTACCTCCTTGCATGTCACCACCACCGGAGTGACAGTCGATGACGGCCTCCCCGTTCAGTTGAGGTTCGCTCCCGGTCCTCAGCCATCGCCCCTGACCGCCGAAGCAAACCAAGGCACTGTGGCTATCATCCCGGCCGACGCGTATCTCGACGTCCTCACGATCATCGACAGCGGAATCGATTTCGACGCGACCCTCACTGACGACCGGCTCACTTTGAGCCTGCGGGCCGCCTGGTGACATCCACACCATTCAGCAACCCGGACTTTAGGATGAGGGGGGATCTTCAATACGTTGGGTAGGGGCGCCCGTTGCACCATTGCTAATGGTGTGGTCTATTCGGGACGGCTCCGCCTAAGGTCGACTTGCAGCCGGGCCCTGTGCTGGTCGCCGTAGATGGCACTACATTTCTGGAACCCGGCATGTTCCGGGCGCGCTGAGCCTCTGGGAACCTTCGCTAAGCAGTGCGCGTCCTCGCTCGTATAGTGCTGGGATCACGAGCGGATGGAGGCGGGGCGTGACGGCAGGGAGTAACCCAGAGGCAGCCAGGCCTCTGCAGGTCCGGCAGGTCCGGCAGGCCCTCGCGCGCGAGTTCGACGGGCTGATCGACGTGGGGGACGGCGGCTTCTCCCGATACCGCGAGATCTTGTTCTTCTCCCGTGCCCTCGCGGCGAAGGCAGTGCGGATCGCAACAGACTGCACCTCGCAGGAGGCGGCCACGGCTGTCACCGACGGAGCGGATGACTTTGGCATCGATGCCGTGGCCGTGTCCTCGGCCACTGGTGAGTTGTGGTTGATCCAGGCCAAGTGGAGTGACCAGGGCACGGCCCAGTTCACGTCCGCCGACGCCTCCAAGCTCCTCAATGCCTTTCGGATGCTGGACAACCTGGACTTCGACCGCTTCAACGCCCGGTTCCAGGGCTTCGCGGACCGGATCCACAGTGTGCTTGCCCAGCCCATGTCCCAGGTCCACCTCGTCGCCGCCGTCATGGGGCCGGCGGCACCAGCGACGAGTGCCCTGCAACTAATCCACCGGGAGTCCCCCGACCTAGGCGCCCGCACCGACCTGAGGGTGCTCGCAAGCAGCGACCTGCATGCGGCGATCCGTCAGGACCTGGCGCCACAATCAGTGACCGTGACGGCCACCTTCGCCGACGGCTGGTACGGGCAGGACCTGCCGTATCCCGCCCACGTCGGCACAGTCACCGCGGACGAGATCGCCCTCTGGTACGAGCGGCACGGCGGAGAACTACTCAACATCAACGTACGCCGCTCGCTGGGGCACACACCGGTCAACGCCACGCTAGACGACAGCCTGGCCAAGAACCCCGAGAACTTCTGGTACTTCAACAACGGGATCACCGTGCTGTGCGAGTCAGCCACCGCCGAATACTTCGGCCGCCGCGCCCAGGGCGCGCCGGTGCGCCTCACACTGGCTGACGCGCAGATCGTCAATGGCGCACAGACCGTGGCATCGCTGTACCGCGCCTTCGCGGACGATCCGCAGGCGCTCGCCGATGTGAAGGTCATGGTGCGGATCATCACCGTCGGACAAACCCCGCCCGGGTTCGCCAGCTCGGTCACGGTGGCCACCAACACCCAAAACCATGTGGAGCAGCGTGACTTCATTGCGCTGGACCCGGTGCAGGCCTACATCCGCGACGACTTCCGGCTCACTCTGGAGAAGGACTACATCGTCAAGCGCGGTGAGCTTGAGCCCGCGCCCGACGCGGGCTGTACCGTGCTGGAAGCGGCCACCGCGCTGGCCTGCGCCCACCCCGACGCACGGATGGTCGCAGGAACGCGTGCCTCCACCGACTTCCTGTGGCAGTCCGCCCCGGAGGGCGGCTATACGCAACTGTTTGCCGAGCCGCCCACCGCCGTGCAGATCTGGCGCTCGGTGCAATTGCTGCGCATCGTGCAGCAGACCGTCCACGGCCTGGCCGCGACCTTGCCAGGCCGGGCTGCCGCGATCGCGGAGAGCGGCGCCCTCCTGGTGGCTCATCTGGTGTTCCAGCGCACGAACATTGAGGCGATCGACGACCTTGACGCGGACTGGCAGCCCACGTTGGACGCTGCTGTAAAACTCACCGCGCAGGCACTGGCGCACCTCATCGCCGAAGTCGACCGGCTTTACGGGCCGCATAGCTTCATCTCGCGCACCTTCTCACAGGCGACCGCGTGCCGGGACCTGGCTGCAGCAGTTCTGGCCTCGTTCGAACGACAGGGGCACCACCCCGAGCTCGCCGTCTATCAGCGTCCCCCTGAGACGCGCCGCGGGCGGCGTCCCAACCCTGTGCGGCTCTTGGTTGATCAGCACCGGCTGCCGGAGGGCACCCAGCTCATGTACCACCCCGGGACCCGTGAGGACGAGGCGATCGGAGAGTGGTTGAACGCCGACCCGAACCGGTTCATTGCGACATGGACCAACGACACGGCCAAGCCCCTGCTGTGGGCGGCGGACGGAGGCCGCTACTCCCTCGCCGGTCTGATTCTGCACATGTGGCGACAGGCAGGTTGGGACGACGCCCCGATCGCGGTGCAGGGCAGTAGGCGCTGGGCTCTGCCCGGCGGCCCCGCATTGAGCGACCTTGCGCAGGAGCTGTGGCACGAGACCCACACCACCGAGCCGTACCCGGGCGAGAGTGGCGGGGACGTGAGGCGGGAGGACGGCACGAACGGTGCCTGAGCCACGGATCATCGCCAAGCGCTACGCGCTGCGCGAATCGCTCGACGAAGGCGGCATGGGGCAGGTCTGGCGCGCCTACGATCTGCTCTTGGGCCGCGATGTCGCCGTCAAACTCATCCTGGACGACCTCGCCGCCCACCATGACGCCGCCGCCTTCGTGGAACGCTTCCAACGAGAGGTGCGTGTGACCGCGCAGCTGCACCACTCGGGCATCCCCCAGGTGTACGACGCCTTCCTCGACGGCACCGCAGACCGCATGTTTATGGTCATGGAACTAGTACAGGGCGTTTCCCTGAAGCGCGTGATCGACGTTTCCGGGAGCGTGCCTTCGGTGTGGGCCGTGTGTCTGGCCCTGCACGTATGCGCCGCCCTGCACCACGCTCACGAAGTCCACGTGATCCACCGCGACATCAAGCCAGCCAACATCATGATCACGGTCGACGGCGCCGTGAAGGTTCTGGACTTTGGCATCGCCATGGCCCTGGGAGCGGATGCGCCCACCCGCCTGACGAAACCCCAACAGATCATCGGCAGCCCGCACTACATGGCCCCCGAACAGTTCGACGCGGGGCACATCACGCCGCAGACCGACCTCTACGCCTTGGGCGTGGTCCTGCACGAGCTCCTGGCAGGTGAGCGGCTGTTCGACGGGGGCAACATCGTCAACCTGATGTGCGCGCACGTGCTCCAGCCGCCCGCACCAGTGCGCAGCACCCGCGGGGATGTTGACCCGCGACTGGAACGGCTCATCCTCGATCTGCTGGCCAAGCGAGCCTACGAACGCCCCAACAACGCCCGCCACGTGATCGACGAGCTCCTGGGACACCTGCCACACCAGCATCCCGGCTACCTGTCCTTCCCTGACCTGCCGACTTTGACAGTGCCCCCGGTGCCGATACCCGGTGGCCCACTGCGCTTGCCGGCCGTCACGTCGACGGCCGATCCCCAGCAGCGCCACATGCCGGTCGGCGCGGTGGGACGCGCCGACCGCCTGGCGGTCGCCCAGGCCCTGTTCGAGGCGGGCAAACTGAGCTCGGCACTGTCGGCCTATGAGGCCCTGGTCGCCGAACTCGGCCTCCCCGGCACACAGGCGGCGGACGACGCCCAAACCTGCCGTATCCAGGCCGCCCGCTGCCGTATCGGACTCGGCCAGCACCAACGTGCGCTGGACGATCTCCAGCGTGAACTGGCCCTGTTGAGCAGGCACCGGGCACCCACGGACACCGTGGTCCTGGAGGTACGTCTGTACGTTGGCCTGTTGCTCCGCGACGTGCACCGCTTCGCGGAGGCAGCCCGGGAGTTGGGCAGCCTGTACAAGGACCTGGTGGATAGGAACGGTCCGGATCCTGCCCTGGTGGGCCAAGTGCGCGAGGCTCTCATCGGTATTCGTCGGAGGCCGCCGGGCGGCCACTCCGTTTGACGAGGCATGGGACGGTTCCTGGGAAGACCCCGGGGCCACGCGGGGAAGCCGACACATAGAAACCCGACACATGACTTGACTAATGAACCGGTCAGCAGGACCTGCTCTCCCGGCTCCAGCCCCGCGACCCGCAGGACGTCATCGCCGACATCAGCCTCTTCCGCCCCGGGCCGGTCGCCGGCGGCATGCCCGAGCGGTACATCGCCGCACGGCACGGCGGCACACCGGCGTACGCCCATCCCGACCTGGAGCCGGTGCTCGCCGACACCTACGGCGTGACCATCTGGCACGAGCAGATCATCGAGACGCTGTCGGTGATGACCGGCTGCGACCGCGCGCTGGCCGAGGTCGCCCGGCGGGCGCTCGGCGACAAGAAGCGGCTGCCCCGGATCGAGGACTGGTTCCACCGCCTGGCCGGCGCCCGGGGGTACGACGCGGCGGTGCGGGAGCAGGTCTGGAAGACGGTCGAGGCCTTCGGCGCCTACGGCTTCTGCCGGGCGCACGCGGTCGCCTTCGCCGTACCGGCGCTGCAGAGCGCCTGGCTCAAGGCGCACCATCCGGCGTTCCTCCTGGCCGGCCTCCTCGAACACGATCCCGGTATGTGGCCCAAGCGGGTCCTCGTCTCCGACGCCCGCCGCCGTGGCGTGCCGATCCTCCAGGTCGACGTCAACGACTCCCGGGTGAAGCACACCGTGGAGAAGACCGACGGGGACAGGTGGGGCGTACGGCTCGCCCTGTCCGCCGTACACGGCATCAGCGAGGAGGAGAGCGCGCGGATCGAACAGGGGCAGCCCTACGGATCACTGTCGGACTTCTGGCAGCGGGCCCGCCCCAGCCGGCCCGTCGCCGAACGCCTCGCCGAGATCGGCGCCCTGGCCTCCCTCCACGAGGACGGCCTCACCCGGCGCGACCTGCTGCTGCAGATCGCCGAACTCCACCGGCAGTCCCGCACCCGCTCCGCGGGCAAGGGCCAACTGCCCCTCGACGCGGGCGCCGTCGGCGGGGCGGAGCCGAGCGGGCTGCCGGAGATGACCGGCCGCGAGGCCCTGGCCGCCGAGCTGAACACCCTCGGCATCGACGTCTCCAAGCACCTGATGGAGCACCACCACCGGCTGCTGCGCGAGATCGGCGCGACCGACGCCACCCACCTGGCCGGGATGCGCGGCGGGCAGCAGGTGCTCGTCGCCGGCGTCCGGGCCTCCACCCAGACCCCGCCGATCGCCAGCGGCAAGCGGATCATCTTCGTCACCCTGGAGGACGGCTCCGGCCTGGTCGACCTGGCCTTCTTCGAGGACTCCCACCCGGCCTGCGCGCACACCGTCTTCCACAGCGGGCTGCTGCTGGTGCGCGGCACGGTCCAGGTGCGCGGCACCCGCCGTACCGTCGTCGGCACCATGGCCTGGGACCTGGACGAGATCGCCGCCGCCCGCCGCGACCGGGGCCCCGAGGCCGCGCTCGCCCTGCTCGGCGCCGACCGGCCGCACCCGACGCCCGCCCAGACGCCCGCCCAGCCGCACCGCGTCCTGGTCAACGGCACCACCGGCGCCCGCCTCCATCCGTACGCCGATCTGCAACCGGCCGGCAGCCGTTCGGCGGACCTGAAGAAGTTCGGCTACACCAGCCCCGGTTCTGCGGGCTGACCACGCGAGGCCAGGGGACAATGGGGGGGATATGAGCCTGAGGTTCTTCGACGACAGGCGTCTGGCGTCCGACCTCTACGCCGCGGCGAGCCAGGACACCGGCCCCGAACAGGTCGGGTCGGGGATCTCGCGCGTGCTCGCCCCCATCGTGGCCCACGACGCGCTGAGCCTGGTGGGAACCGACCCGGCGACCGGTCCCGGTCTTGGCAGTTTCAGTTTCTGGCACCAGTACGACCCCGTGCTGGTCAGGGAGCTCGTCATGCACCGGCATCTGGGGGGCGACCCGCAGCGGCCGGCGATCCCGACTCTCCTGCGGACGCCGGCTGTCGTCGTGGGCGCGGGCACCGACGGGTCGCCCGCGTCCGACCCGCGTGTACGGGAGATCCTCACCACCCACGGGGCGAGTTCCGAGCTGCGTCTGCTGCTCCAGGACAGGCGCGGAGTGTGGGGGGCTCTCGGGCTGCTCCGCTGCGAAGGTGCCGCGCCGTTCAGCCAGGACGACGCCCGGCGGGCGGCCCGGCTCGTACCGGCGCTGCTGGCCGCCCTGCGCCGGTACGCGACGGCCGGCCCTCTCTGCCCCGAGGTTCCCCCGCTGTCCGCGGGAGTGATCACCGTCGGTCCCGACCACCGGATCAAGGCCGTCAGCCCCCAGGCGCGGCTGTGGCTGGACCAGTGGTCGGCGCACGCCATCCCCTCGTGGGTGCCGGAAGCCTTCTTCGTCTCGCTCTCCCTCGTCGCCCGGGCGGAAGCCCGCCGTCAGGACGGGGCGCTTCCCCTGGTGTGCGCGCCCCCGGCCGCCTCCGGCCGCTGGACCACCTGCCAGGGGCAGGTGCTCGACGCGGGCGCCACGGGTGATGTCGCCCTCGTCGTCCAGGGCGCCACATGGGACTTGGTCATGCCGTCGTTGTGCGCGTGGTACGGCATCACCCCCCGAGAACGCGACGTCGTCACGCAGCTCCGCACGGGGGCGTCCGTCAAGCAGATCGCCCGGCGCCTCGACCTGTCCGCGTACACGGTCAACGACCATCTCAAGGCGGTCTTCCGCAAGACCGGAGCGGACGGGCGCGAGGAACTCAGCGCCGCGCTGACCCGCTGATCCGCTGCCTTCCGATCCGCGGTCTGTCCATCCCTGAATTCAGGGGGTCCCGGCGACACGGATCCCGCCCAGCATGAGAAGGGAGATCGGAACATCCGCGGTCGGTTCGCACAACCAGGCCGCTCACCGAAGGGAAACGGACATGACTGACACGGCAAGCGTCAGCGGAGGCAAGGCACTGCTGAATCCGGAGATGGCCGCCCAACCGTTCGACATCCGGGGCCACGGCGTCTTCGAAAAGGTTCTGGATGTGCCTGGCTTCCTGGGAGCACACGCCTTCGTGGTCGGCAGCGTCACGGAGTTCAACCGAGCCTCCGACAAGCCCATCATGGGGGACGCGGTCATCACCCTGCACAGCCTGGTGGCCATGGACGGGAAGAAGGTGGCGGTCCGCGTGGAATCGAGCTGGCCCGAGGACCTCGACATCAGGGTCCAGCTCCTGTGGTTCCTCACTTGAACCGCTCACCGACCCGGCACAGCAGAGGAGGGGCGCGGGCAACCGCGCCCCTTTAAATTCGCACACATATTCGAACAAGCGTTACGGTGGGGCCAGCGGAACTCAAGCCCGAGAGGAGGGTCGCCGTCATGGCCTCGCCGCACCGGCACATCGCCCACCTCCACCTGCATACGGTTCCGAGCGAGGAGCAGTACGGAGCCATAATCGAACTGGTGTCCGGCATCACGCCTCACGTCCAGGCCGTCCCGCCCCAGGCCGTCCAACTGGACCTGACCTCTGCGCTCCGCTACTTCGGCCTGTCCCCCTACGACGTCGCCCAGTTGGCGAAGCTCCGGCTGAAGGCGCTCTACGACATCGACAGCAGCGCCGGACTCGCGGGCAACCGCATGCTCGCCGCCATGGCGGCCGACGCGTCCGCGCCCGGCGAGACCACCTGGGTCCCCGCCGACCGGGCGGAGGAGTGGCTGTACCCACGTCCGGTCACCGCGCTGCCCGGGATCGGGCGCGCCACGGCCGACTCGCTCCACCGGTACGGGCTGCACACCATCGGCCAGGTCGTCGAACTGCCCCCGGCGACCCTGCAGCGGCTCCTCGGGGCCGGCCCTGCCCGGCTCCTCGCCGAGCGCGCCCGCGGCCACGACCCGCGCCCGGTCGTCCCGTCCGAGCCCGCCGCGCACCTGAGCGCCGACCTGGTCCTGGAGCGGGACTGCCTCGACCCGGCGCAGCACCACCGGGCGGTCCTGGGGCTCGCCGACCGGATCGGGCAGCGCCTGCGCGGCGAGGGCCTGGCCACGGGGCGGCTCACCCTCACCGTGCGGTACGCGGACCGCAGCTCCACCACCCGTACGCGCGCCCTGCCGGAGTCCACCGGCCACTCGCCGGCCCTCGCCGCGACCGCCCTGGGGCTGCTTGCCGCGCTCGGGCTGCAGCGGGCCCGGGTGCGCGCGTTCGCGCTCCGCGCCGACGACCTGCTGCCGGCCGGCGGCGCCTACCGTCAGCTCTCCCTGGACCCCGGCGACGCCCGCGCCCGCGCGGCCGAGGCCGCCGCCGACCGGGCCCGCCGCCGCTTCGGTCCGGAGGCCGTCCGTCCGGCCGCCCTGGGGCGGGTGGCCCGAAGTGGTGGGCCCGTACTCCGTATTGACGAGAAGTCAATTTTTACCGACGCGTAACTTCCCAGTGATGGCTACTCGTGCGTAGCTTGGCCTGAAGCAGAGCATCCCCACTTGTGGTCCGGGCCGCAGGGCTTACTGCCGTCGTTCGTTTCTGATTTCCCTTGAGCCGCAAGGAGATCGCACGATGCTGCCCTGGAAACACGCGCTCAGAACGCTCTCGGTCCTGCTGCTGACCGCCGCCGCGACCCTCGCCCCCACCGCCGCGGCCCAGGCCGCACCCGCCCAGGCCGCCGCCACAAGCCGCGGCTGGAACGACTTCTCCTGCAAGCCCTCGGCCGCCCACCCGCGCCCGGTCGTGCTGGTCCACGGCACCCTCGGGAACTCCATCGACAACTGGCTGGGACTCGCGCCGTACCTCGTCAACCGGGGCTACTGCGTCTTCTCGCTCGACTACGGCCAGCTGCCGAACGTGCCGTTCTTCCACGGGCTCGGCCCGATCGACAAGTCCGCCGAACAGCTCAAGGTCTACGTCGACAAGGTCCTGGCCGCCACCGGCGCGCCCGAGGCCGACCTCGTCGGGCACTCGCAGGGCGGCATGATGCCCCGTCACTACCTGAAGTTCCTCGGCGGGGCCGCGAAGGTCAACGCGCTCGTCGGGATCGCCCCCGACAACCACGGCACGACCCTCAGCGGCCTCACCAAGCTGCTGCCGTACTTCCCCGGCGCCGAGGAGTTCATCAGCGCGAACACCCCGGGCCTCGCCGACCAGATCGCGGGATCCCCGTTCATCACCCGGCTCAACGCGGGCGGGGACACGGTCCCGGGCGTCACGTACACGGTCATCACGACCAAGTACGACGAGGTGGTGACCCCGTACCGCTCGGGCTTCCTCGACGGTCCGAACGTCACCAACATCGTCATCCAGGACAAGTGCGCCCTGGACCTCTCGGAGCACGTGGCGATCGGGACGGTGGACCGGGTGACGTTCCACGAGGTGGTCAACGCCCTCGACCCGGCCCACGCGACCCCGACGACCTGCGTCTCCGTGATCGGCTAGCGAAGGCTCAGCGCTTCAGCGCGCTGCGCGGCGGCCGCGGCCGCGGCGGGTCGCGCCGAAGAGCACGGCCGCGCCGAGCGCCAGGACGGCGGCGCCACCCATCGCCAGGTACGAGGTGGTGGCGTCGCCCCCGGTCTCGGCGAGCCGCTCGCCCTCACCGGCGGCCGCCGGCTCGTTGGGCGCGGTCGAGGCGGCCGGCTCCGAGGCGGCGGGCTCCGACGGGGTGGTCGCCGGCTGCGAGGTCGCCGGCGCCGGGGCCGTCGCCTCCGCGCCGGTCCCGGCGTGCTGGTCGCCGTGGCCGCCGTGCTCCACGGAGGACTCGTCCGTGCCCGCCTCGATCTCCTCGTCGGTCGGCGCGGAGGCCGTCGGGGCGGGCGCGCCGCCGGTGGTGCCGTTGTCCTTGCCGAAGACGACGTCGGAGCAGGTGTAGAAGGCCTCGGGGGAGTCGGAGCGCTGCCAGATCGAGTAGATCAGGTGGCGGCCGGACTTGTTCGGGATGGTGCCGTCGAAGACGTAGTCGCCGTTCTCCATCCGCGGGTCGGTGACCGTCGCGAACGGCTTGGCCTCCAGGTCCGACCACTTCAGCGGCTTCGACGGGTCGTAGCCGTCCTTCGTCACGTACAGCTCGAAGGAGCCCCGGTGCGGGGCGGTCCCCTTGTAGCGGAAGGTGTGCTTGCCGGAGGCGAGCGTGCTGGCGGGCCAGTCGCCGCGCGCCAGGTCCAGGCCCCGGTACTTGTCGTTGCCGGCGCTGCAGAGCTTGCCGTCCGCGATCAGGTCGCGGTGCTTGCCGGCGGCGTTGGCGATGTTCACCGCGTTCCAGTCGTAGAACGCCTGCGCCCCGCTGGCCGCCACGGCCGCCTTGCACGCGGCCGACTTCGGGCTCTCAGGACCCTCCGCGTAGCACGCGGACACCCGGCTCACCGGATCCGTCATCGACCCGTGCGCCACGGCCGGCGAAGCGGCGAGCCCGGCGAGCGCGAGCGGCGCGACACCGAGCGCGAGGACGGCGGAAGCGGTACGGCGAGCGGTCATGCGGAACAACTCCTTGGAGGGGGGACGCCTGGGGTTCGATCAGCAAGCTAGCCGCCGAAATCCGCGAAATCGCCTGCGAGGAGGGGCTGATGGCGATCCTTATGGTCGCTTTAAGGAGCCGCTAAGCGGGGGCTCAGGGAGCACCCGGCGTCCTGTGTCGCGGGGCTGGCGGGACCAGCTCTTCCCGTCCGCGAGCGTCCGCCGGCGTCCGGCTTGTGTCGTGTCCGTTGGCTCCCTGTGTGGCTCTCGTGGGGAGCCACACAGGGCCGACGCCCGTATCTGCTTTGTCAGTCCGGACGGACCTCACCACGTCGCCTTGGCCGCCTGTCGGCGACCGCGTTAGGGGCACTGGGGTCCGCGCCTGACCGGCGCTGCGGATGCCAGACGCCTTCTGAGCCATAGGAAGGGGCCGCATGAGATGAGGGGCGAACGATCAGCGAGAGGCGGGGAGCTCCTACCTGGGCTCGGTGACTTCGGTCCCGGGGTTCCGCAGGTGTGCACTGCTGTTTGGTGCCAGGAGTAGTTCGGGGAAGGGTCGGAAGATCTCGAACGGAGTCGACCAGCGTTGATCTAAAGGCCTTCTCTCTAGTCCGGCTGCCCTGTCGATGCCCTCGATGGTGAGGCCGCGAGGCATGGCCGTCAGTCCTGGATCCCTTCTGCCCACTCGTCAAAAGCGGCAGCAGTGGAAGCTCCGCATTCGCGTACCAGCTCAACGAATGCGCCATCGTCAAACTCTGGGAAGTAGATGGGAATCAGCCCAAAGAATGATTTGGAGAGATCGACACGGTCGACATCGATCTGGAATGGCAAATTGTAGTGCATTATCGTATTCCGGAACGGCCTGCTGCTTCTTCTCGTGATCACTTGCGCGGAGGGGGAACATGAAATGCTTCTGGCGATCCGTTCGGATCGGGTGGTGAGCGGGTAGGCGGAATCATCGAGTAGTAGCCGCACGCTGCGTAGTACCTGATATACCGAGAGGTATCCAACCTTGAAGGCGGTGTAGTCCAGGTGCTGTCGGTTAATCCCAGCCTCCATGACCAGTTCGGCGAAATTTAGCATTGCTCGAAAAGTCGTGAGTAGGGCGTTAATTTCAGGAGTGTCTCGACCGTTGAAGATCTGCCGGTAGTAAGACTTGGCTCGGACGTCACGCGGCTTGGCCAAGGCTGCCACCTGTAGCGACCTGATAAAGGTCTGCTCGCCCTGACCTTCTAGGTTGGCTCCAAGGGCGCCGAAAAAGGACCCATACTCTTCGAACACTGAACTGATGTACGGCCCAGAGTTCGGTGCGAGCAGCCGATTCGTATCGAAGCCGAGATGGAATGTTGCTGCGTGCGTAGTGGAAATGAGTCGACCGGCGTAGAAGTTCAACCCGAGATCGGTCTCGAAGTGGCGTGCCAGGGGCAGCCAGGTGTTGTTGAGGAACCTCTCTGAATGCGCAGCGAGCACGTCATCGCGGAAGTAGGAGAGTTGTCCTTCGATCCCGCGCTTTGTATCCTCGAAGAGCTTCAGGGAATGCCGGGAGCGGGCGCTAATGGAAAGGGCATCCTCGGAGAAGACTGTCGAAATTTCTGGGCTCAGCTTCTTGAGCTTCTGGAGGGATTCGTACATCGCCAAGGAGAGATGGGGGACCATGCATAGCGCCATGGTGGAGCTCAGGTACGGGTCGTTGCACAAATTCAGATCGCGCGCAAAGCGGCCAAAATAGTTGGCGTCGCTGGTGATGCCTGACCAGATGACAGCGTTCCGCGTGTCCGTATCCATGGTGCGCAATCATGTCAGCGCGCCATGGGTGTTGGCGATCAGGTTTACAGAAAGTACTGCTGAGTACTCCAGTTGTGGATCGTGATCTTCACGTCTGGGTTGCGGCCTGTCGTCGGTCTCGCGACGGATCTGTCGCTGATGGTGTCCCGGTTCAGCCTTGGCAAGTTCGATGACGGCCCAGTCGTAGAACCGCTGTCGTGAAGGTCAAGATCTACAGCCCGAGTACTACGCGGTCGCGGTCCGTCTCGCTGCGTTGCGCTTCAGTGCAGCTGCGGGGAGGTAGTGGCTTCACTAGCTGCTCCACGTGCGACCCTGGCAGCACCAGACGCTCCCGGAAGGAGGTGCCGTGCCGGAGGCCAGCCCGCGCGGAACCTATCTGCTCATCGCCGACGTGCTGCGGAAGGAGATTGAGAAGGGCCTGGATGGAGATGCCCTGCCGTCCGAGGCTGCCCTCATGCGCGCGCACGATGTCTCACGCAATACGATCCGGCGCGCGCTCAAGAAGCTTGAGGCTGAGAAGCTGATCAGCTCCGAACCTGGCGTCGGCTGGCGGTTGGCCAGCGGGCCCATTCCGCCGCTCGTTGAGCGTATGTCCGCCCTGATCAACGAGGAGGGGCTGTCGGTGGGAGACGGCTACCCGTCGGAGTCGAAGCTTTGCGAGCTGTTCGGTGCCTCGCGTACGGCCGTGCGTCGTGCCCTCGCGCAGATGGAGGGAAGCGGGCTGCTCGTCGCTGTCCATGGCAAGGGGCGAACTGTTCGTGCCCTCCCCTCCCGGCTAGAGGGGCCGTAGCCTTGGCGCTCATGGGGCTTACTGAGTGGGCGTACTCGCTCTCCGAATCGCTGTTGTCCGAGCCGTTGCCGCGCCGCTGGGCGCATTCCCTCGGGGTCGCTAAGCGGGCCCGCTCACTGAGCCCGATTCTCGGGAAAGACTCCGAGCTGCTGGAGGCTGCGGCGGTCCTGCACGACATCGGCTACTCGCCCTCGCTCGCTGTTACCGGCTTTCATCCGCTCGACGGGGCCCGATTCCTGCGCGATCAGGAGGGAGCCGACGAGCGGGTTGTGCGGCTCGTCGCCCACCACTCGTGCGCGCTACTGGAAGCTGAGGAGCGTGGGCTTCGGCAGGAGTTGGATACCGAGTTCGCATTGGAGCGGCCCGAGCTGGTGGATGCGCTCATCGTTTCCGACATGACGACGACTCCATACGGCGAGCACACGACGCCGGCGGCGCGGCTCGACGAAATCGTGCAGCGGTACGGCCCGGACACCATCGTCGGCCGGTTCATCCAGCGGGCTGCCCCGGAGATCCATGCCGCCAACGAGCGGGTGGAGCTGCGCATGGCCGCAGCAGTCGGCGCTCAGCCGATGTAGGGCTCCCCGCGCGAGGCGTCCAGGCCGTGTTGGATGCGGAGGCGCATGGACGGGTGAATGTCGAGGTCGTTGAGGTCCGCTGGGTCTACCCAGCGGACCTCTTTCGATTCGCCGCTCGTACGGAGGGAACCGCCGACGGGCCTGGCTCGGAAACAGATCGAGAACTGTTGGCGTACCTCACCGTCGTCATACGCGAGCACGTGCTCCGGGTCGGTGTAGAGGCCGATGATTCCTATCACCTCGACTGCGATGCCGGTCTCTTCCTCGACCTCGCGGACGGCTGTCTGCGCGATCCGCTCGCCGATGTCGTGGCCGCCGCCCGGCAGCGCCCACAAGCCGTTGTCGGTCTTATGGATGAGCAGGAGCCGCCCCTCACCGTCGCTGACTACGACAGTGACCGAGGGGACCACCGAGTTGGCTTTCGGGGCCCGTGGGTCGCGGAAATAGTCGATCCGGGTCATGAGCGTGCATCTCCGAGGTCCGTCGGGGAGGAGATTCTCCGGGCGCTCTCCCACACTCGCTCCAGGCTCTCAGCGTATGCGTCGAACAGCTCGCCCCCCGGCACTCGCTGTAGGTGGAGGACCGGCGCCATGTACGCGCCGACGCCGTACAAGTGCCCGTTGGCGAGCATGGCGTCATCGGATCGGTAGATGGAGTTGTAGAGCGTGGTCGAGTGAAGTCGAAACTCGACTCTGGGGAGCCCGAACAGCGGTGCATAGTTGACCAGCGCGTTGCGAATCTTGCTGGCCATGGCGCCCCCGATTCCCTCGTCACCGCCGCGCACGGCAACTGCAGCCGACTCCGGGTCGCCGAGCATGAACCTGATCGGGACTCCGTCCGCGGACTTCTCCTTCACCACCTGGTGGAAGGTCGCATCCTCGGTGAGCCAGAACCCTGAGTAGACCAAGACGTCGAACTTTCGGCGGGCGCCGGCGTAGAGCTGCGGCCAGAGATGGTTCGGAACAACCGAGCGGTGCGGGTAGAGCTGGACAAGCTCGGCGTTGCCCGCTTCGGTGACTTCAGCAGACGTCCGCTCCTCTGGCCACAGGTAGGACAACTCTCGCTGGAGGAGAGAGGCTGTCGCGTACTTGAAGCGCCTGTACGGCTGGCGCTTGGGATCGTTGATCCAGCGCTCCACCGTTTTCGCGGACACCCCGAGCCGCTCGGCCACCTGATCCAGGGTCATGCCGCTCTCGATGATCGCGCCGCGTAAGCGTTCGTTGGCCATGCCGTGCACTCCCCGGACGGGACGAGTTGGGACGGCTTCACCGTAGCCAAGACGTCCTGTAGCCGTACATGCGTGGAGTCCAACGTCTGGCCAGATCGGGCCAAGCTGGAGGCATCGAGCGGGACGGACTCGCAGACGCCAAAGACCCAAGGGGACTTGACGGTGCGAATCCTTCTCTGCATGATGAGGAACAGGTAGTACATGTACCTCATCGGGCTTTGGTCCGGCGAACCGTGCTGCCTGAGCTTGTCGCCCGGAGAGCTCCGTGTAGGCGGGTCGGCTCGATGGAAGCGCCAGTTGGCTTGAGAACTGAACAGCGTGATGAGGGTTAGCCGCCTGTCCTTAGGCACAACAAGGCGGCCGGCGCGGCACAGGTCCGCGCACCCAATCTCTCCGCGGCTCACTGCTGCGGCCGGTTGCCTCCTCCGCCCGTCCGGCCCGTTCGCGGGTGCCGTACGGGCGGGGTTGAGGGGAGCCGGATGGTTCCAACGGCGAGAGGCCCCGGAGTTGCACCTCCGGGGCCTCGGTTCGGGCCGTTCCTGACTGGAAGGAACACACCCAATGAAGTCCATCGCTGCACTTCAGGCTGTTGTTACGGCCACCCTGTTTGACGGTGAGCCGTCGGACGCGGAGCTGGACGCGATCGAGCTGGAGATGCCGCTGATCGAGGCGGAGCGCGACCTGCTCGACGTGGAGATCGCGACGCTCGACCGCACGCCGTCGGTGCTGGACGCCCGGCGGATCCGCCGGGCCCGCCGCCGCGTGATCGCGGCCCGTATCGCGGTCGCCAACCAGGGCGCCTCTGGTTCGTCGGAGGTGGCGTGATGGCCGCGACGATCACCGCGCACCTGACCGGCCGGAACGACCGGTGGCGCCTCTACGTGCTCCTGCCCGGGCCGGTCGCCGACTGGCCCGAGTACGACCTGGGGTCGGGTGAGATGCCGACCGTTCGGGAGCGTTCACGGGCGCTGAACGCGCTCGGCTACGTGTTCACGGACGGCGCCGAGTGGCGCTGGACGGAGACCACCCTGTGGCCGAACGACCCGGACGCCCGGGCGTACCTGATCGCGTCGGTCGAGGTGCGGGAGGCCCGGGAATGAACAGTGTTCAGATCCGTTCAGCCGAGCGCGCTCTGTCGGTCGGCACGTGGCTGATCGTGGCCGGCGCGATGCTCTACTCCATCCTCACCGTCACCCCGCTCATGGCCGCTCACACCCCGGACAAGTGGGACTGGACGGCGCCGATCCTGCCGCTCGTGGTCGACGCGGCGGTGGTCATCGTGGTCCGCCTCGACGCGGTGCTCGCCCGGTTGGGTGGGCACGGTGGCCGGTGGCCCATCGTGCTGCGGTGGATGACCGGCTGCATGACGCTCGCCCTGAACGTGGCGGACTCCGCGCTGAGGAAAGACCTGGTCGGCGTGGCCGTACACGCGGTCGCCCCGCTCCTGCTGATCGTCACGGCGGAGACCGGACTCGCCTACCGCCGCGCCATCACCGCCGCCCTAGCGGCGCTGGAGACCGAGCGGAAGGCCGAGCAGGCAGAGCCCGACCGGGAGATCCGGGAACGGCGCGAGGCCGAGGCGCGGCGGGTCCGCGAGGAACGCGAGCACGCCGAGACGATCGCGCGTGAACAGCGCGAGCATGAGGCTCTCCTCGCCCGTGAACAGGCCGAGCGGGAGGAAGCCGCACGCCGCTTGGAGCGTGCCGAGCAGCAGGAGCGCGAGCGGGTCGAGCGGGAGGCCCGTGAACACCGTGAGCGCGAGCGTGAACAGCAAGAGCGGGAGCGTGAACGCCTTGAACGCGAGGCCGTTCACCGCCGCGAGGCCGAGCGCCTGGAGCGCGAAGCCGCCGCCCGCCGGGCGGAGTTGGAGCGGGAGGAGCGGGCTGCTCGTGAACGGGCCGCGCTGCTCGCCGGCGGTCCGGTGAACGAGAAGCTCCCCGAGGAACACGCCCGTCAGATCGTCGCCGCCGCCGTCGCGGAGGGCTTGTCCGTGAGGGCGGCTGTGGACCTGTGCGGCTGGTCGGTCGGCTGGGTCTCCACCCGCTACGCCGAGCACCGCGACAACGCCGCCGGCCGGACGCTCGAAGGGGCCACGTCGTGAGTGGGCTGCCGGTCTATCGGTGGCGGTGCGCCCCGGACGGGCTGAAGACGTTCCGCCAGCTGCGGGCGATGGGCCTTCGCCCGGGCGGTCAGGACGTCGCCGCTCAGCTCGAACGGCCCCGGCGCCGCCGGGGCCCGCTGGTCGCCTACCTCTACCGCATCGACCGGGCCAAGCCCGTCCGCCCCATGACCCCCGCCCGCTGGGCGGCCCTGGAACGGGCGAACACGGCCCGCCGGATCTGCCCGAACTGCCGCCGCGACGCCGGGTATCGCATCCCGCCGTCCCTCGGCACGTGCACCCCCTGCGCCGACACACCCACCGCCGTACGACACGGGACTGGAGAACCTCTGTGAGCAGCACCAACGAGCAGAACCCCGCCCCCGCGAACGAGCAGGGCTCGCACCACTACGTGCTGACGCTCGACCTTCCCGGCCGCGCGTCGGGGACCTGGACCGGCACCCTCACCCCCGGCACGGCCAACACCCGCCACGACCTCTACCGGCAGCTGCGCGAGCAGATCAGCGCCAGCCAGCCCGAGTTCGACCGGGCGAACGTCGGCTTCTTCTCCCTGGAACCGAACAGGCTCTGACCTGCAACACCTCGCCCAGCAGGACCCGCACGCCCGCGCCCTAGGAAGCCTTGCGTGCGGGTCCTGCTGTTCTCCGCGAAGGAGTGCACACCAGCATGACGGACACCACCCTCGCCCCGGTAGAAGGCACCGAGGCTCTCCCCGACACCCCGCCCCCAGCCCCCGAAGCGGCACCCGTATCGGCCCCGGTCGTGGAGCACACGCCGGGCGGCTGGCCGGTCGTGCCGCTCGCGGTGACCGGCACGAACACCACCACCACGCTCCTGGCCGCCGCCGCGCTGGTCGGCGGCCCGGCCGCGCTCGCGGTCGCCGCGACCGGCGCGGTGGTCCTCGGCGCCGCCGCAGCGACCGCCCGCCACCGCCGCGACCGCAAGAACAACCCCAAGCCCAAGGCCGCCAACGGCCGCACCGCCCGCGCGGGCCGTACGGCGGGGGCGTCATCGGCCGCTCGGCGCGGTTCGGGGCGGGTGCCGACACAGGCCCGTAACGGGAGCGCCGGCACCGGCAAAGCCGCTGGTCGTGGGCGCGGCGCCGGTTCCCGGACCGCCTCCGGATCGGCACCGGCCGGGAAGAAGACGGCCGGGCTCAACCGCAGCGTGAAGACCGCCAGGGCAGCAGCGTCCAGGGCGGGTTCTTCCGCCGCTTCCCGCAGGTCTGCGGGGCGTGTGGGGCAGGTCAAGGCCATGCGGCGAGCGGCCCGGCAGGCCTCGCCGTCCCGGGCCACTCGCCGCAACGACACCACGGGCGCCCGCCGTTCGATGGCGGACGCCCGCCGGAAGGCCAAGGCCGCCCAGCGGTCCGCCTCGCTCGCGAAGAAGGGGCTGCTCGGCCGGGCGATCGGCAAAGCCACCGGACGCATCGGCAAGGCCCGTGGCGCGGCGATAGAGCGGGCTCGTAAGGCACGGGACCGCCGGGCTGCCGGCCGGGTCGACGCCCAGCGTGACCGGGTCCGCAAGGCCCCCGCGCGCAAGGCGGCACGGAGGGCGCTGCGCAGGTCGGCGGCCCGCTTCCAGCGGCGCCGCCTGCTCGCGGCCCTGCTCGCCGGGGCACTCGGCATCGTCGGGATGCTCACGACTCCGCTCGGCCGGAAGCTCGGCCTGCCGTGGCTGGTCCACCCCGGCCGGCGCCTCTACGCCCGCCTCACACAGACCGCCGCCGAACAGCGCGCGGCCCGAGACGAGCGCATCCGGGCGGCCCTGCAGGACGACGAGGCCGCGATCGACGCCGAAGCCGCCGAGGACGGTAGCGAGCACATCGGCGACACGGCGGAGCGGCCCGCTGGGCTCGTTCCCGCCGCACCCACCACCAGCAGCGACACCACCGAGGGAGAGATCGTGTCGGGTTTCCGGTTCGAGGAGTACGCGGCGGAGATGGAAGCCGCGGCGAACAGCTACGAGCCCGAGAACGCCATGGAGATCCTCGCCATGGTCGAAGGGCTCCCCGCCGCGCTCACGAGCGTGGCGAACGTGATGCGGATCCTCGCCGAGCGCGCCGACTCCGAGTTCCCGCTGGAGAAGGAAGTCGCCGACGGCTTCAACGACATCTACGGCGCCCTCATGTCCGCGGTCGGGGTCGCGGAGGACATGGGGCCGCTGTTCCGCGTTGCGCACGAGCAGGACATCGCCCGCCACGAGGACCCGCGCAACGGGACCGAGGCCGAGAAGGGATGGAACGTCTAACCCATGGTCAACAACACTGCTGCCTCCACGGGGCCGGTGTGGGACTGGGCTGCCGGTCACGGACCCGTGACCGGCGCCCTGTCCGCCACCACCGGAGCCCTCGCCATCGCCACCACCGGCGCCGCCACCGGCATGCCCCCCGGCTGGGCCCTCGCCGTCGGCGCCGCCGGCGCGATCGGCCACACCATCACCAGCCTCCGCGACCGCCTCTCCGCCCGCACCATCACCATGCGCGCCGCCTCCTGGCTGGTCGGCGCCGGATGGACCACCTGGGCCATCACCACCGGCCCCCTCACCTGGGCCGCCCTCGGCTCCCTGGCCACACTCGGCGTCGGCCTCGGCGCCGCCGCCCGCTCCACGCTCCTGCACGAGGAAGCCCGCGAACTGGAAGCGCTCGCGCAGGCCGAGCGGCAGGTCGCAGCGGAGCTCTCCGCCGAGCGGCGCGCGATCGCAGCCGAGTGGGTCGACCGGATCCAGCGCGTCTGCAACATCACCATCCGCGTCCTCGCGGTGGAGATGTGGCCGACCGGCACCGGGTTCACCATCGACGCCGAACTCCCGCCCGGCGGCGCCACCTACGACCGCATCGCCCGCGAGGCCACCCGCCTCTCGGCCGACGCCCGGCTGCCGCACGGCTGCACCGCCGCCGCCTCGCAGGGCATCGACCAGGGCCGCGTCCTGATCGACGTCACCACCGTCAACGTGCTGGCCGAGGAGATCACCTACCCCACCGAGTACACGCCGCTGTCGATCTACACCGGGATCCCGTGGGGCTACCGCACCAACGCCGAAGAGATCCGCGTCTACCTGCGCGAGCAGTGCGCGCTCGTGGTCGGTCCGACAGGGTCGGGCAAGACGAACATGGTCCACGTCATCCTGGCCGGGTTCGCCCGCACCACGGACGTCCTGACCTGGGTCATCGACCTCAACGCCGGATCCGCCGGCCTGCCCTGGGTCCGCCCCGCACTCGACACCGAGGGCCGCATCGTCGACGGCCTCACGCCGGGGGTGGACTGGCTCGCGTCCTCCTACGAGGAAGCGCTGCTGATGCTGGAGACCGCGCTCGCGATCGGCTACCACCGCAAGGTCGCCTACCAGGACCTGATGGCCGAGCGGAACACCGACCAGCTGCCCGTCAGCCCGAAGATTCCGCAGATCATGCTCCTCATCGACGAGGGCGCCGAGATCCTGACCAGCACCGACCGGCGCATGAAGGAACTCGCCAAGAAGATCCTGGAGATCATCCGGACGCAGCGTGCCATGGGCATCCGGACCGTCCTCACCGCCCTGGGCGCCACCGGGTCCGTCCTGGGGGATCTGATGATCCGTCGCGAGGCCAAGGCCCGGGTCTGCCTGACCGGCGGTGAAGTCGAGGGCATGGACTTGTCCAAGGTGTTCCCCGGCTCCCGTGGCCTGCGGGTCGACCAGGCTCCCTACAAGGGGTCCGGGTTCATGGGTACCCCCGAGTCCCCCGCCGCCCTGTTCAAGAACTGGCGGATCCTCCCGAACCAGATTCGCGACATCGTCGCCGCCACCAGCACCATGCACCCGACCCTCGACGACACCTCCCACCACGTCGCAGGCACCGCCTACACCGACCGGTGGGCCCCCGACCGCACCGCGTGGATGCGCACCCACAGCCACAGCGCCGTGGACAACCGGCAGGAGCCGTCCGGCAGGCCGGAGGGTCTGAACCTGTCCGCGCTCCGCACCGAGCAGCCGCCCGCCGCAGAGTCGGAGGCGGACGCGCTCGCGCGGCGGTTCCGTGAGCAGATCGACGCCCAGTTCGGCACCACGCCCGACCCGACCGAGGCCGAGCAGCCGCCCGCCCCGGCCGGGCTCAACCTCTCCGCGCTCCGCGACGAGGACAACGCCGCCCGCACCGCCGCGCTCGCGCTGCTCCTGTCCGCCGGGCCCGAGGGCACCGGAGCGTCCGCGATCGCGCGTGCCCTCACCGCGGAGTACGGCACCACCCGCCAGACGGTGGTCGGCTGGCTCAAGACCTGGACCGACGACGGCACCGCCGTCCGCATCGGCACCGGCACCAAAGCCCGCTACGTCCACCACCGCCACGCACCCACCAACCCCGCCGAGGACTGACCACTTGTCGCTTGTCACCCACACCCGCGAGAAGGGGTCTGGGCGGCTTGCTGAGGGCCGGAAACGGCTTGTGACCTGCAAGGCGACAAGCGACAAGACAAGCGCGCGACAAGACAAGCGACAAGCCGCACGACAAGCCAGACGACAAGCGACACGACAAGCACAGCACCGGCCGGCACCCCTCAACGAGGGTGCCGGCCACCGTCGTTGAAGGGACCCCGTTGTGCACTACGAGACCCCGTACGAGAGCACCACCCCCACCCGCTACGGCGACCCGTACTACCGGCCCGCCGCCGTCCCCCAGCCGGTGATCCTCCCGGCGGAGATCCCGCCCGGCGTCGACTGGGTCACCCTCCCCAACGGGGTGCGCACCCTCGCCTACACCCAACCCACTACCCCGCCGCCCGCCGTGCCGGTCAGTCAGCCGGTCCCCGCCTGGGCCAAGACCACCGCCCTGCTCGCCCCCACGGTCGGCGGCGGGGTCGCCGCCGCCGGTATCGGACTCTCCTACGCCGCCCCGGGACTCCTCGCCATGAGCAACGCCCTCTGGTCCGCCGCCGCCCTCGTCATCGCCGCTGTCATCGCCGTCCCCCTCCTCCTCACAGGGAGCCGACGCGGCACTGGGCGGACGGAGAGCACGCACATCACGCAGAACATCACCGCCACCGGCCTGTTCGGCCGGGCCAACGGCACCATCAACCACCGCTGAACGCCGAAAGCGGCCCCTGTCTCACGCCAATGAACCCGGGGCCGCTCTCGTCTGCCAGCACCTCTTAGAGAACTGGAGACATCCAGCATGACCCATGACCCCCGCTTAGCGCTGCTCCGTGCAGCGCTGGACGCAGCCGAACGCGGCTGGCCCGTGTTCCCGTTACGCCCCGGCGACAAGCGGCCCGCCGGACACCCTGAGGCGTCCTGCCCCGGCACCGGCCGGTGCGCGGACGGGCACCTCGTGCCCGAGCGGCGCGCCACCCTCGACCCGGACCTGATTCGGGCCGCGTGGACGATGCGGCCGT
Source organism: Streptomyces sp. NPDC058579 (assembly GCF_042718575.1). Taxonomy (NCBI): domain Bacteria; kingdom Bacillati; phylum Actinomycetota; class Actinomycetes; order Kitasatosporales; family Streptomycetaceae; genus Streptomyces; species Streptomyces sp. NPDC058579. The sequence goes on along the minus strand of NZ_JBHXPI010000009.1, from coordinate 168,764 downwards.
ACAACGTCGGGATCGCGACCGGCCCGGCCGGGCTACTCGTAGTCGACCTCGACACGCTCAAGCCGAAGGACGTGAAAGGAACGCCTGACGGCGTGACTTCCTTGCAGGCGCTCTGCGAGCGCGCCGGGCAGGCCGTTGCGGCGACCTACCGGGTGCGGACCGCGAGCGGGGGAGAGCACCTGTACTTCACCGCCCCGGCCGGCGTCCGGCTGCGGTCGACGGCGGGCACGCTCGCGCCGAAGGTCGACACCCGGGGGTGGGGCGGCTACGTCGTCGCCCCCGGATCTGTCCTTCCCAGCGGCTCGTACGACGTCCTCGACGACGTCCCTGTTGGTGAACTCCCCGTGTGGCTTCTGGAGGCTCTGGCACCCTCTCAGAAGTCCGTACGGCCGGTTGCGCTGTCCATGCCGAGCAGGGCGAGCCGGTACGCCGACGTGGTGCTGGAGCGCGAGGCCGCCGCTGTCGCCACGGCCGTGGAGGGTGGCAGGGAGGCGGAGTTGTTCCGGGCCGCCCGCGCCGTGGGGCGCCTGGTCGCGTGGGGCGACCTCGACCGGCACGTGGTTGAGGAGGCTTTTCAGGTGGCGGGGGAGTCGGCGGGACTGCGGCCGGCCGAGTGCCGCTCGACCCTGCGCAGCGCTCTGAACTGGTCCATCCGTACCGCCCGACCCCGGGAGACGGCATGAGCGACCGCCCCAACCCCCGCCTGAAAAGCATCACCCGGACCACCGACTGCCCGGCAGCCGCCGAGCAGCCTCGCCGCCTGCGGGCCGTGGGCGCCTCGAAGGTCGTCGCCGAAGGCGTCACTTCTGCTCTTCTCCCGAACCCCGGCGACCCGACACCGGATCAGCCCGGGATCCGCATCTGTGCGGCTCCGGTCTACCGGTCGCACCACGACGGCGCCCGCTGGTCCACCCGCACGGACGGAGCCCCCACGGCTGCGTACGCCTGCGCCTGCGGCCAGACCGGCGCCGCCACCGGGGCGAACTCGGTTGCGGCCCTGGTCGCCGAGTACGACGCCCACAAGACCGCCTGCACCGGGGCCGTGGTCCCGCTTCCCGAAGGGAGGGACGCCGCATGAGCGAGCAGCCCATCGACGGCGCCGCCCTGCTCGCCGAAGTCGAGCAGTTCCACCGCCGGTTCAACGTCTTCCCCCGCGAAGCCGCCTACGTCGCCGTCGCCCTGTGGGACGCCCACGCCCACCTCCTCGACGCGTTCGACTCCACCCCGCGGCTGGCGTTCCTCTCCCCAGAACCCGGATCCGGCAAGTCCCGCGCCCTGGAGGTCGTGGAGACGCTCGTGCCGCGTCCGATGCTGGCGGTGAACGCGCGGGCCGCCGCCCTGTTCCGGTCCGTCTCCGACCCCGCCGGACGGCCCACGATCCTGTTCGACGAGATCGACACCGTCTTCGGACCCAAGGCCGGGGACAACGAGGAACTGCGCGGATTCCTGAACGCCGGGCACCGCCGCTCCGGAGTCACCTACCGGTGCATCGGCGACGGCGGCAACCAGACCGTCGTGGAGTTCCCCTCCTACACCGCCGTCGCCGTCGGCGGGCTCGGCTACCTGCCCGACACCATCACCACCCGCTCGGTCATCATCCGCATGCGCCGCCGCGCGAGGAACGAGCACGTGGAGCCGTTCCGGGCCCGGCTGCACGAGGCGGAGGGCAACAAGCTCCGCGATCGGCTCGCCCAGTGGGCCGACCAGGTCCGCGAGGACGTCGCCGGACGCTGGCCCGAGATGCCCGAAGGCGTCACCGACCGCCCCGCCGACGTGTGGGAACCGCTGATCGCGGTCGCCGACGCGGCCGGCGGCGACTGGCCCGACCGGGCGCGTGCCGCGTGCCTGGAACTGGTCAACGCCTCCCGCGCCGACGACAAGGGCAGCCTCGGTATCCGGCTCCTCACCGACCTGCGGGACCACGTCATGGCGGGCATCGACCGGATGCCCACCGTCGCCGTCCTGGACCGACTGTGCGCGCTCGACGAGGCGCCGTGGGCCGACATGAGCGGCCGGCCGCTCGACTCCCGGATGCTCGCCAAGATGCTGGGCGAGTACATGACCAGCGACAACAACCCGATCAAGGCCCGCAACATCAAGACCGCCGGGACTGTCCTGAAGGGCTACTACGCGCTCGACCTCCACGACGCGTGGCAGCGGTACTGCCCCCCACCCCCCTCCAGGGCCGCTACCTCCGCTACCTCCGCTACCCCGCAGGTCAACGGCCTGGAATCGGTAGCGGAAGGGCTCTTCACGTCCGCTACCTGAGCGCTACCCCGCTACCGGCCCCGCGCCCCGGAAGCCGGGGCCGGTAGCGGCACACGTCCGCTACCGCTACCCCGTCCGCTACCTCCGATCATGCCCCTGACCAGGGCGGTAGCGGCACACGTCCGCTACCGCTACCCCGTCCGCTACCTCCGATCATGCCCCTGACCAGGGCGGTAGCGGAGGTAGCGGAGGTAGCGGACCTGACAGGAGGGGGCGAGACCGCCCCTCGTGTCGCCGCCCGGCAAGGAGAGGAAGGGAAGTTCATGACTACGGCCCCCGTCGCGTCTTCCACCGTGCACCGCCTGCATCGCGTCGAAGCCGCTGCCGAAGTACTCAACATCAAGCGGACGACGGCGTATGAGGAGATCCGGCTCGGCCGGCTCCGGACCGTCCGGATCGGCCGTAGGCGCCTCGTGCCGAGCGAGTACATCGACGACTACGTCGAACTCCTCAAGCGCGAGGCCGAAGCCGCTGCTTAACCCGTTCACCCGAGGGGCCGCACTGACCAGGTGCGGCCCCGCTGCTATTGGAAGGCGCGAATGCCTGAAGCGTCCGGCCGGCCTCGCAAGGCTGGCAATGGAGAAGACTCGATCTACTGGGACAAGTCGAAGAACCGCTTCGTCGGGGCTGTCTCTCTCGGCTACACCCCGGCTGGCAAGCGGCATCGGCCCAAGGTGTCCGGCAAGACGAAGACCGAAGTCCGGCACAAACTGAAGGAACTCAAGAAGGAGTTGGATGCCGGAGTTAAGTCCTCGGCCACGTACACCGTTGAGCAGGCCGTTTCCGACTGGCTGAAGAGCGGCCTTAAGGGGCGCGACACCGCGAGCGTCGACACCTACCGCAGTCTCGCCAAGAACCACGTCGTTGCCGATCTGGGAAGGGCGAAGCTGCGCGACCTGGAGGCCGATGCACTCGACCACTGGTTGGAAGAGAAGTCGATGGTCCTGGCGACCAGCTCTCTGCAGATGGTGCTCTCCATCCTGAGGCGGTCGATCGCTCAGGCCCAACGGAGAGGGAAGGTGTTCCGTAACGTGGCCGAGCTGGTGGAGGCGCCTGAAGGCAAGACGGGGCGCCCGAGTAAGTCCCTGACGCTGCCTCAGGCCAAGGCGGCTCTCTCCGCGATGCCCGGTTCCTGGATCCATGCCTACCTGGCCCTTTCGCTGTTGGTAGGCATTAGGACTGAGGAGGTGCGTCCGCTCACGTGGAGCCACGTGAAGCTGGACGTGCCCGAGGACTCTGTCCCGCATGTCGAGGTTTGGCGCTCCGTGAGACGCCGTGGAGAGACCAAGACGCGGAAGAGCCGCCGGACTCTGGCAATGCCGCAACAGCTCGTCGGCACCTTGCGGGCCCTGCGAGAAGTGCAGCAGGCTCAGCGCGCGTTGCTGGGGCTCTCTTGGCGTGACGACGACTACGTCTTCGGCACGGACAGCGGCGCGGTGCGTAGCGCCCACGATGTTCGGCGAGCGTTCAGAGCCTTGCTCAAGGAGGCCGGGTTCGAGACCCCCGAATCCTGGACGCCGAGAGAGCTGCGAACGAGCTTCGTATCCGTTCTGTCGGATCACGGGATCCCCATCGAGGTGATCGCTCGCGTAGTGGGCCACAGCACCACGCAGACCACGGAACTGGTGTACCGCAAGCAGATTCGCCCGGTCATCACCCAGGGCGCGGAAGCCATGGACGAGATCTTCCGGGATGCCGACAGTTCGAAGGGGTAGGGCCGACGACGTCAGTGCCGTGGCTCCCGATTTGGCTCCCCGTGGCGAACGCCGTGGGGAGCTGGAGCGGCGAGGGCTGCCGGTGACCAGCAGGTTTGGCGTCCAGTTCCGGAGGGGGCTGCTTACGGAGCCGCTAAGCGGCCCCTCAGACACCGCCTTGGACGGCCCCTCAGACACCGCCTCGAACGGCCCCTCAGCCCAGGCGGCGGTAACGCCGCTCCGGGCGGCCCGTACCCCCGTACCGCAGGGTGATCTCCGCGCGGCCCGTCTCCGCGAAGTACTCCAGGTAGCGGCGGGCGCTGACCCGGGAGAGCGCGCCGGCCTCCGCGCACTCCGTCGCCGACAGACCCTCCGGGTGGGCCCGCAGGATGCCGTCCACCAGGTCCGCCGTGTGGGCCGCGAGGCCCTTGGGGAGTTCGCGCGAGCCCGGCGGGCGGGTGCCGAAGATCTGGTCCACGTCCTCCTGGCGCGCCTCGTCCAGCGCGTCCAGACGGGTCCGCAAGCTGGCCACGTGCCGCAGCTGCTCCTGGAGCGCGGCCTGGTTGAAGGGCTTGATCAGATAGTGCAGCGCCCCCGCGCGCAGCGCCGAGCGGATCATGCCCGCGTCCCGCGCCGCCGTGATGAACAGGGCGTCGACCGCGAGACCGGACCCGCGCAGCTCGCGCAGGACGGAGATGCCGTCCATGTCCGGCAGGTAGATGTCGAGCAGGACGAGATCCGGGCGCAGCCGGTCGGCGAGGCGCAGCGCGTCACCGCCGCTGTGCGCGACCCCGACGACGGAGAAACCGTCCACAGTCGACACATATCGGCTGTGCAGCTTCGCGACCATGAAGTCGTCGTCGACCACCAGCACCTTCGTCACGCCGACACGCTAGGTCGAGACCACAAGGACCACAACGTCCGTTGATTGCGGAAGAGAGACAGGTTCTTAACGCGCGGGCAACATGTGGGCCACTTCACATACCTATCGAGAGGCGGCACACGTGCGTCTGCGCACCCCCCTCGCCCTGCTCGGGGCCGCGCTGCTGGTGTTGGTGGGGCCGCCCCTGCTCTCCGCCGGCGGCGGCTCCGACACCGGCACCCAGATACCCGGACTGCGCTTCATGGTCCCCAACACGCCCGGCGGCGGCTACGACATCACCGCCCGCACCGCCGCGAAGAACGCCGAGGACGCCGGTCTGACCACCGACATCGAGGTCTTCAACCTGCCCGGCGCCGGCGGCACCGTCGGCCTGACCCGGCTCGTCGGCGAGCACGGCAACGGCAAGCTCGCCATGTCCATGGGCCTCGGCGTCGTCGGCGCGGTCCACACCAACAAGACCCCGAAGACCCTCGCCGACACCACCCCGATCGCCAGGCTCACCATGGAGCCCGACATCGTCGTGGTCGGCAAGAACTCCCCGTACAAGACCATCCAGGACCTGCTCACCGCCTGGAAGAAGGACCCCGGCAAGCTGCCCGTCGGCGGCGGCTCCTCGCCCGGCGGCCCCGACCACCTCGCCCCGATGCTGATGGCCCAGGCCGCCGGCATCGCGCCGAAGAGCGTCAACTACATCCCCTTCGACGGCGGCGGCGAACTCCTCGCCTCCATCCTCGGCGACAAGGTCGCCTTCGGCGTCTCGGGCGTCGGCGAGTACCTCGACCAGATCGAGTCCGGCGAACTGCGCCTGCTCGCGGTCACCGGACCCGAGCGGGTTCCCGGCCTGGACGCCCCCACCCTGCGCGAGGCGGGGCTCGACACCGAGTTCATCAACTGGCGCGGGATCGTCGCCCCGCCCGGTCTCTCCGACGCCGAGCGCGACAAGCTCGTCGGCCTCGCCAAGGAGCTGCACGGCTCCCCGCAGTGGCGCGAGTCGCTGAAGAAGAACGGCTGGAACGACGCCTTCCTGCCCGGCGAGCAGTTCGGCGCGTTCCTCGCCGAGCAGGACAAGCAGGTCGCCTCCGTACTGAAGGAGCTGGGACTGTGACCACCCCCGCCACCGAGAAGACGCAAGGCCGCTCCTGGCTGCGCGAGCACTCCGAACTCGGCGTCGGCGTCCTCCTCTTCGCCATCGGCGTCCTCGTCCTCACCGACGCCCTCACCATGACCGTCGACATCGCCCAGCGCGGCCCGGTCGGCCCCAAGACCGTCCCCGTGGTCGTCGGCACCGGCCTGCTCGTCGTCGCCGTCCTCCTCGCCGTCGACGTCCTGCGCGGCGGCCGGGGCGAGTCCGAGGGCGGGGAGGACGTCGACCTCTCCGAGCCCGGCGACTGGCGCACGGTCCTGCTCCTCTCCGGGGTCTTCCTCGCCTTCGCCGTCCTCATCGGACCCGTCGGCTTCCCCGTCTCCGGAGCCCTGCTCTTCTGGGGCGCGGCCTACGCCCTCGGCAGCCGCCACCTCCACCGCGACCCGCTGATCGCCGCGGGGCTCTCCCTGCTCACCTACGTCGTCTTCAACAACCTGCTCGGAGTTCCGCTGCCCGGCGGCCCGCTGATGGGAGTGCTCTGACCCATGGACTCACTCAACTCCCTGATCGACGGCTTCGGTACGGCCCTCACCCCGATGAACCTGCTGTGGGCCGCGATCGGCGTGCTCCTCGGCACCGCCATCGGCGTCCTGCCCGGCATCGGCCCCGCCATGGCGGTCGCCCTGCTGCTCCCGGTGACGTACGGACTCGAACCGACCGGCGCCTTCATCATGTTCGCCGGCATCTACTACGGAGCCATGTTCGGCGGCTCCACCACCTCGATCCTGCTCAACACCCCCGGTGAGAGCGCGGCCGTCGTCGCCGCCCTGGAGGGCAACCCGATGGCCAAGGCGGGCCGGGGCGCGCAGGCGCTCGCGGCGGCCGCGATGGGCCACTTCACCGGCGGCATGATCGGCACGCTGCTGCTCGTCGCCCTGGCCCCGACCGTCGCCGCGCTCGCCGTCGACATCGGCGCGCCCGACTACTTCGCCATCATGGTCCTCGCCTTCATCGCGGTGACCTCCGTCCTCGGCTCCTCCCGCATCCGGGGCCTCGCCTCGCTGCTCATCGGCCTCACCCTGGGTCTGGTCGGCCTCGACCAGATGACCGGGCAGCAGCGCCTCACCTTCGGCTCGCTCCAGCTGGCCGACGGCATCGACGTCGTCATCGTCGCGGTCGGCCTCTTCGCGATCGGCGAGGCGCTGTGGGTCGCCGCCCATCTGCGCCGGAACGCCGGTGAGGCCATACCCGTCGGCCGCCCGTGGCTCGGCAAGGACGACGTGCGGCGCAGCTGGAAGTCCTGGCTGCGCGGCCCCGTCATCGGCTTCCCGTTCGGCGCGATCCCGGCCGGCGGCGCGGAGATCCCGACCTTCCTCTCGTACGTCACCGAGAAGCGGCTCTCCAAGCACAAGGACCAGTTCGGCAAGGGCGCCATCGAGGGCGTCGCGGGGCCCGAGTCCGCCGCCTCGGCCTCCGCCGCCGGCACGCTCGTCTCCATGCTGACCCTGGGCCTGCCGACGACCGCCGTCGCCGCCGTGATGCTCGCCGCCTTCCAGCAGTACGGCATCCAGCCGGGACCGCTGCTCTTCGAACGCGAACCCGACCTGGTCTGGGGCCTGATCGCCTCGCTCTTCGTCGGCATGGTCCTGCTGCTCGCGCTCAACCTGCCGCTCGCGCCCGTCTGGGCCAAGCTGCTGCGCATCCCGCGCCCGTACCTCTACGCCGGCATCCTCTTCTTCGCGGCCGTCGGCGCGTACGCGGTCGGCGGCGAGGCGCTCGACCTGGTCATCCTGCTGATCATCGGCCTGATCGGCTTCGGCATGCGGCGGTACGGACTGCCCGTCCTGCCCGCCGTCATCGGCGTCATCCTCGGCCCGGCCGCCGAACAGCAGCTCCGGCGCGCCCTGCAGATCAGCGACGGCTCGCTGACCGGCCTGGTGAACACCCCGTTCTCGATCACGGTCTACGCCGTCATCGCCCTCCTGCTGGCCTGGCCCCTCCTCAAGAAGGTGATCGTCCGCCGCCGTCACGTGTCGGCATGACCCAGGACGTCCTCCCCCTACGCCCTGCGGGCGTGGGGGGACCCCGCGTACGGCTACGAGCTCGTCGAGCGGCGTGTGGAGGGACCGTACGATCGTATGCACCACCGCAAGCGTCTCAACTCGCCCCCGATAGGGTGAGTTTCGGCCAGCTCATGGCGTGATCCGGTATCCCTGGCGGGCGATACACCCCCCACCCCGAAGGGATCACCCCTCATGCGTATCCGCCTCGCCCTCTCCGCCGGCACGCTGCTCGTCGCCGCGGCCGCCGGCACCGTCCACGCGGACCCGGCCGACTCGGTGACCGTCGACGCGTACGGAACCGTCGCCGCCGACGGCACGGTCACCCTCTCCGGCCAGTACCGCTGCCTCGACGACAGCGCGGGCCCGGTCTTCGTCAGCAGCACCCTCGTCCAGCGGGACCGCTCGGCCGGCATCGGCGGCACCCGGGCCGTCTGCGACGGCCAGGTCCACGACTGGTCCAACTCGGCCGTCGTGAAGGAGCCCGCCTACCGGGCCGGCGCCGCCCAGGTGAAGGCCGCCCTGATGCAGCTCACGCTCTCGAACCCGCTGGGCGTACCGCTGCCCGGCCTCCTCGCGGCGGAGGAGGCCGACGTCATCCTCGGCTGACGCCGACGTCGTGCGGTCGGGGTCCGGTGCTCCCGAGCAGCCGGACCAGACCCTCGCGGCCGAGGTGTTCGAGCTCGTCGAGGGCCGTGACGGCGCGGGCCGCCGCCTCCGGGTCGGCGGCGGCCAGGCCGCTCGCCGCGAACTCGTCCTCGTCGAGCCGCAGCACCTCGCTGCCGTCCGCCGACACCCACAGATCCAGGTCCAGGTCCTCGACCACGACCTCCGAGCCGTCGGTCGAGGCCGGCCGGGTGATGTCGCAGTACCAGCCCTTGAGCGTGCCGTCCGAGGACCGGACCTCCTTGACCGCGTACCACCGGTCGCGCCAGTAGTGCTCCACGAACACATCGCCCGGCTCGAACCGTACGAAGCCGAAGTCCCGCACCCCCTCGGCGGCCCAGGGCGCGCGCACGGTCAGCCGCGCGCCCTCCTCGGCCACGACCTCGGCGGGGTACCGGATCTTCGTCCGGCCCGCCTTCACGAGCACCACCTCAACCGAGCGCCCTGACATGGCGCACCTCCGTCGCACAGATCTCGTATCCGAACCATTCGTTGATCGCCAGCATCGGCCCGTTCCCGGCGTCGTTCCCGGTGAACGCCTCCGTACAGCCCGCCGCGCGCGCCCGGTGCAGGGAGGCGTTCTTGGCGAGCTTGGCCAGACCCCGGCCCCGGAACGCCGGGTCGGTGCCGGTCATCGCCGTGCTGTACCGCCCCAGGCCGTCGGTCTGGGCGGCGCTGAACGCGGCGGGGCGGCCGTCGACCACCGCGACCGTGGTCAGCTCGGGGTCGAAGAGGGGATGGTTCCACGTGGTCGCCAGCCAGTGCTCGTAGTCCGTCAGTTCGGAACCGACGTCACTGGGCTCGTCGGCAGTGGTCACCGCGTCGAGCACGAACAGCGGACGGGGATCGGCGGCGAAGGCGGCGGCGGCCCGCAGCTCGACACCGGCCGGCGGCTCCTGGAGCGGCGGCAGCTCGGCGGAGGTGAGGTCGAGGCGGAGGAAGTGCGCGGAGCGGCGGGCCTCGTAGCCGTGCCGCTCGGCGAAGCCACGGAACCCCGGCTCGTCGAGCACCCAGCTGTAGAGCGTCGTCGCCCCGCACCGCGCGAGATGCTCCTCGGCAGCCCGGACAAGGAGCGTTCCCGCGCCCAGGCCCCGCTTCTCCGGGTGGACGTAGACGTTGACCGAACCGATCCCGGGCTCGGGCGCGTCGTGCGCGATGCGGAGTTGGACCGTGCCGACGATCTCCCCGTCCACCTCGGCGACCAGGGGGCGCGCGTGGGCGTCGGGATGGGCGTGCGCCCAGTCGAACGCGACCTGGGTGCCGCTGGCGAGCATGTACGGGAGCGCGGCACGCCGGACGCGGGCGAAGGCCTCGGCGTCATCGGGGTGTACATCTCGGACGATCACAGTCATGGTGCCGCACGCTATGCGGGGGAGTGGCGCGGCCGCCTCCCATTTTCCCCCGGGGCGGGGGGAGAATCGGCGGGTGACATTGCGAATCACCGTGGACACGGCTTCCTCGACCGCCCCGTACGAACAACTGCGCGCCCAGATCGCGGAACGCGCCCGCTCGGGAGCCCTGCCGGTCGGCTACAAGCTCCCGACGGTACGGGGCCTGGCGGAGGACCTCGGCCTCGCGGCGAACACGGTCGCCAAGGCGTACAAGTCGCTGGAGGCGGACGGCGTCATCGAGGGGCGGGGCCGCCTCGGCACGTTCGTCGCCGCCGCCGGCGACGCGGCGGCCCGCCTCGCGGCGAGCGCGGCGGCGACGTACGCGGCGGAGGCGAAGCGCCTGGGCCTGAGCCGGGAGGCGGCGACGGCGGCGATCTCGGACGCCTTGCGGGCGACGTACGAGAGCTGATCCGGCGGACGCCCGGGCGCTCCGGCGAAGGCTCGGAGCGCCCCGACCGGGCTGCTTTCCCCGCCGGCTCGGAGTGCCCGACCGGGTTGGGTTCCCACCCGCCGGCTCGGAGTGCCCGACCGGGCTGCGTTCCCCCGCCGCCCCTACAGGTAAAGCCCCGACTCCGGGGCCCGGGACTCCGGGATGCCGGCGGGCGACGTGCCGCGGCGCAGGGCGTACAGCTCGGCGAGCGTCGCGCCGTCGCGCCCCACGCCCTCCTCCGTCCCCAGCCACCCCACGGCCTCCGACCGCGTGAGCCCGCCCACTTCGAGCCGGGCCAGGCACCGGCCGGGGCGGACCACGGCGGGGTGGAGCCGCTCCAGGTCCTCGTTGGTGGTGACGCCGACGAGGACGTTGCGTCCCTGACCGAGCAGCCCGTCCGTGAGGTTCAGGAGCCGGGACAGCGCCTGCCCCGCCGTGTTCTTCGCCTCGCCGCGGATCAGCTCGTCGCAGTCCTCCAGGAGCAGCAGCCGCCACCGCCCCTTCGCCGTGCCCTCGTCCTCGCCGATCGCGATGTCCATCAGATAGCCGACGTCGTTGAAGAGCCGCTCCGGGTCCAGGACGCAGTCCACCTGGCACCAGTCCCGCCAGGAGCGGGCGAGGGTGCGCAGCGCGGAGGTCTTGCCGGTCCCCGGCGGCCCGTGGAGCAGCAGCAGCCGGCCGGCGATGTCGTCCGGGGTGACCTTCATCAGCCGGTCCATCGCATCGGCCACCGGAGCCGTGTAGTTGGGCCGGATCTCCTCCCACGTCCCGGCGCTGATCTGCCGGGTCGTACGGTGCGGGCCGCGCCGGGGCGACACGTACCAGAAGCCCATCGTGACGTTCTCGGGCTGCGGCTCGGGCTCGTCCTTCGCCCCGTCCGTCGCCTCCTTGAGGATCCGCTCCGCGAGGTCGGAGTCCGTCGCGGTGACGGTGACGTCCGCGCCCCTGTTCCAGCGCGAGACGAGCAGCGTCCAGCCCTCGCCCTCGGCGAGCAGAGCGGCCCGGTCGTCGTCCTTGGCGGCGCGCAGCACCTTCGCCCCGGCGGGCAGGAGCGTCGCGGCGGGCTTCACCCGGTCCAGGGTCGTGCTCTGCGCGTGCGGCTGCTCGCCGGTCGTGAACCGGCCGAGGAAGAGTGCGTCGATGACGTCCGAAGGGGAGTCGCTGTCGTCGACGTTGAGCCGGACGGGCAGCGCCCGATGCGGCTCGGACGGGACGGACGGCGCGGACGGGTCGGACAGGACGGGCCCCTCGACTGGCGTGGCTGACATGGCGACCATGATCCGGCAACCGGGCATGCCCCGCACCACGTTTTGAAAGGAAGGAAAGGGCTGATCGGGCTTTATGCCCAAAGGTCTGTCGGCCCCCCAAAGAGGGACTTTCGACCCTGCTTACGGAGTCTTTACCTCTGTTTGGATCTTGCAGGTCAACCAAAGTTGATCAGGCCCGCGCCCAGCTGGAACGGCAGGCGTGGACCTGTCGTTCGAGCAAGGACCTGCATGTCGTCGATACGGCGTAGATTTACCGGATCCATCGCGGTGGGGGGCGTTTCGGCGCTGACTGCGCTCGCTCTGCTCGGCGCGGCCACCCCGGCCATGGCTGAGGAGCACACCGACCAGGCGGTCCACACCGACCAGGCAGCACAGGACGTACGCGACGCCGTACGCGCGAAGAACCCGCTCGGCGGGGTCGTGACCGAGGCCGTCACCGCCGAATCGGCCCTGCTCGCCGCCCAGGTGTACGACCGTCGGATCGAGGTCCTCGACCGGCGGACCGAGACCTCCACCACCTGGGCCAACCCCGATGGCACCCTGACCAGCACGGTCTCCGGCGGCCCCGTCCGCATGCTGAAGGACGGCACGTGGACCGACGTGGACGCCACGCTGCGCCGCCGGGCCGACGGCACCGTCGAGGCCGAGGCGCACCCCGGCGAGCTGAAGCTGGCCGGACCCGGCGGCGCCCGGGCGCGCTCGGCGCGCGACGCGGCCGACGCGCCCGCCTCCGCCGCCCGTGACCTGATCACCCTCGGCACCGGGGACCAGTCGCTCGGCGTCCAGTGGAAGGGCGGCCTGCCCGCTCCGGTCCTCGACGGACCGAAGGCCACGTACCCCGACGCCGTCCCGGGCGCGGACCTCGTCGTCGACGCCACCCGCACCGGCTTCGAGCAGTTCCTCAGCCTCAGGCAGCGGCCGGCCGACGGGGCCGCCCCGATGACCCTGCCGCTGCGGATCCCGGGTCTGACGGCCACCCAGCAGCCGGACGACTCCGTGGTGTTCGCCGACCGGGAGAGCGGTGAGCCGGTCGCCACCATGCCGGCGCCCGTCATGTGGGACGCCCAGGTGGACGAGCGCTCCGGGGAGCGCAAGCGCACGGCCCGGGTGCCGATGACGGTCGTCCAGGACGGGGACACGGTCGAGCTGCGGCTCACCCCCGACCGGGCGTTCCTCGCCGACCCGGCGACGAAGTACCCGGTGACCGTCGACCCGGCCACCGACACCCTCTCGGTCCTCTTCGACACCTTCGTCCAGGGCGGCGACACCACCGACCAGTCGGCGTCCACCGATCTGAAGATCGGCTGGCCCGGCGACTACGCGGGCACCACCAAGCGCACCGCGCGCTCCTTCATCACCTGGGAGACCGGCCAGTTCGCCGACGCGCTGGTGACCGACGCCAAGCTGTCGCTGTACAACTACCACTCCTGGTCCTGCGAGAAGCGCGGCTGGGAGGTCTGGGCGGCCGACCCGGCCGACACCTCGAGCCGCTGGACCAAGCAGCCCACGCTGCGCCAGAAGTTCGCCACCTCCGCCGAGACCCGCAGCGGCCCCTGCGGCAACGAGGGCCGGGTGACCGCCGACGTCACCGAGCTGGCGAAGACCTGGGCGAGCGCCAAGGCGGCGACCGGTTCGGTGGGCCTCAAGGCCGTCGACGAGTCGGACACGTACGCGTGGAAGCGCTTCTACTCCTCCGAGACCACGGAGGACAAGGTCCCGCAGCTGACGGTCACCTTCAACTACCGCCCCAAGAATGGCGCGAACCTCCAGGCCGGCACCCCGTTCCACAGCGAGGGCGGTGTCTACAAGGTCAACAGCCTGACCCCCACGCTCCGTTTCACCACCGAGGACGTCAACGAGGACGACCAGGTCCAGGGCACCTTCGAGGTCAAGGACAAGGCGACCGGCGAGGTCGTCGCCCTCTTCAACGCCCCGTTCGTGCGCTCCGGCGAGACGGCCTCCACGAAGGTCCCGGCCGGCAAGCTGGCCACGGGCCGCGCGTACACCTTCCGTACGACGACCTATGACGGCCAGCACTACGCCAACGGCTGGTCGGACCCGGTGACCTTCACCGTGGACACCTCCTGGCGTCCGGGCCCGGCCATCGACGCGTTCGGTGCGGCCAACGCGGCCCTCGACGCCGCCGACATCACCCCGGCGAGCACCAGTGACGCCCGGTTCGCGGTCATCGCCGAGACGGCGACCGGCACCGTGACCGTGCCGTGGGACTCCCAGGGCCGCATCGAGGTCAAGCCGGACGACATCCCCGCGGTCGGCATCGGATCCGGCGCCGGCCCGCAGCGCGCGGTCAACGTCAACGGCAGCGTGGTCCACGCCGACGCCGCCTCCCCGGTCGACACCGTCGTCCAGCCCACCCTCGACGGCGGCAGCCGGACGCTTCAGGTCATCAAGAACGCCACCGCGCCGCGCGAGTACCGGGTTCCGCTCAGCCTCGCCCCGGGGTCGAGCCTGCGTCAGCAGCCGGACGGCTCGATCGTGATCGTCTCGGCCGACCCGAACGAGCCGGTCGCGGCGATCAACGCCCCCTGGGCGAAGGACGCGCACGGCAAGCCGGTGCCCACGTCCTACCGTCTTGAGGGCCAGACCCTGATCCAGACGGTCTCCTTCGACGCGAACACCGCGTTCCCCGTCGTCGCGGACCCGTGGTGGAACCCGTTCAGCTGGAAGTGGAAGCGGATCGGCAAGGTCGTCAAGAACGCGGCCAAGAAGTGCGGCGTCGGCGCCCTCGCCGCCTATGTGCCCGTCCAGTCGCACCACGTCTCCGTCAACATCCAGCGCGCCCGCGCCGGCCTGCGGATGGTGAAGTTCGCGGGCGGTCCCTGGGGCTACGTCTCCGTGGCGGCCGCGGGCTGCCTGATGGGACAGCTGTCATGACCCGCGGGCAGGACCGGCGCCAGGCCCTCGGCTGGACGGGGGACCCCGCCCCCGGCGGCCGCCCGGCCGCCCTGCTTGACCTGCTGGTCCTGGTCGCCGTCCTGACGGTGATCGCACTCGGCCTGCGCGCGCTCACCGCCGTCCCCACCTGGGGGGCGATCCTGATCGGCGCCTTCGTGGCGGCAGGCACGACCCGCCTGCGCCCGGGCGCGCGCATGCTCCGCGCCGTGGGCCGCCGTCGCTGACGGCCCGCAGAGCGGAGGCCGTACCGGAGACCGCTCCGGTACGGCCTCCGCCGCTTTCGCTCGGCGCCTCAGACCGCGAGCCTGCCGGTCGCCCGCATCGCGCCCCGGGTTCGGCGGACCATGGCGTACCCCTTGGTCAGCACCCGGTCCGCCGCGAACGTCCGGCCGATCGCCCGGCCCTCCACGAGCCGGGTGAACTCCTCGATGCCGGTGGAGCGCCGGACGGTCAGCCGTTCCAGGGCGTACGGTCCCTGGCGGCGCCGCGCGACGGTGTTGCCCACGGCGAGCGCCTGGGCGTAGCCGGCCGCCCGGACCGTACGGCGGACGCGGCGGTCGGAGTAGCCGTACGGGTAGGCGAACGAGGCCGGCGCCCGGCCCAGCTCCTCGCGGACGATCTCCTTGCAGCGTAGGGTCTCGTACCAGAGCCGCCGGTCGTCGACCTGGTCGAGCTGCGGGTGACTGTGGCTGTGGCCGCCGATCTCCGTACCGGCGGCGGCCAGTTCGCGGACCTGGCCCCAGTCGAGCATGGTGTCCAGGGCCCCGCCCTCCTCGTCCCCACCGCGCAGCCAGCCCGTCGAGACGAACACCGTCGACGCGAAGCCGTGCTTGGCGAGCACGGGCAGCGCGTGCCGGTGCACGCCTTCGTAGCCGTCGTCGAAGGTGATCAGGACGGGGCGCGCGGGCAGCGGCCCGCCCGAGCGCCAGGCCCCGGCCAGCTCCGCCGTGGTCAGCGGGGTGAGCCCGTGGTCGGCCACCACCTCCATCTGCGCGGCGAACGCCTCGGGCGAGACGGACAGCCGGTGCGCGGCCGGAGCGGGCTCGTGGCCGACCGCGTGGTACATCAGGATCGGTACGGGTACGTTCACGCGGCCACCTCCGGAGCGGCCGTGGCGCGCCCGGGAGTCTCCTCCGGCAGGCTCGGGATCGGGCCCGAGGAGAACGTCGCCCCGCCCCCGCGCGCCCGCACCGCCGCCCGTACGTAGCCGCCCGCCGCGATCGCCACGCCCGCCACGATCGCGCCCGCCCGGCCCGCGCCGCCCGGTCGCCCGAGCAGCGCGTCGCGCAGACCGCGGACGACACCGGTCGGCAACACCCGGGTGGTGTACCGCCGTTCGGCCTCCAGGCCCTTGCCCGCGCCGACGCTCCTGGAGACGAGCGCCTTGGAGAGGCCTTCGGCGTAGGTCCGGGTACGGAAGTAGCCGAAGCGCTCGCGTACGGCCGGGACCTTGTGGTGGATCACGGCCCGGTCGTCGATCAACAGGACCGCGTCCGGGAGGACTTGGGAGAGCCGGATGCAGAGCTCGGTCTCCTCGCAGCCGAGCGGCCGCCGGTCGCCGTCCCGCCCGATGCCGGTGGCGAAGCCGCCCGCGGCGTCGAAGGCCGTCCGCCGGAAGGAGGCGTTGCCGCCGAGCACGTTCCGCACCCGGACCCGTCCGGGCGGCAGGCCGCGGTACGTGCAGCCGACGACCCAGTCGAACTCCTCGGGGAACCAGTCGGGCCGCCGGCCCGAGGCCCAGGCAGGCAGGGTCCGGCCTCCGACCGCCATGACGCGCGGATCGTCGTAGCCAGAGGCGAGGTACCGCAGCCAGTCCCGCTCGGCCACGGCGTCGTCGTCGAGGAAGGCCACGAACTCGGTACGGGACACGGCGATCCCGGTGTTGCGTCCTGAGGACAGGCCGCGGGGGCCCGCGTTGGCGAGCACCCGCACCTCCTCCTCGTCCGTGAACCGTTCCGTCAGCCGCGCCAGGAGCCGTTCGTTGTGGTCGACCACGAGCAGGATCTCCCGGGCCGGACGCGACTGGTTCCGTACGGAGTCGACCGCCGCGAGGATGTCCTCCCAGCGCTCCTCCGTGTAGACGCAGATCACGACGGAGAACTGACGACCATTCAAGATGCCTCTCCCCGGGGAACGTTGACCGAGAAGGCGGTCGGCCGGCGGCGGGCCGCGCGTCTCACGCCCTTCTCCTTGAGGATGACCTTGAGCACCCGGATGCCGTCGCGCACGGCGTTGAGGTTGCTGACACCGTGGATGCGCAGGTACTCGTGGCTCGGGACCTCCTGGACCTTGAGGCCGGCCTTGACGACCCGGATGTTGATCAGGGTCTCGATCTCGAAGCCGGTGCAGTCCAGGGTGACCTTGTCGAGGCAGTGCCGCCAGAAGGCGTTGTAGCCGTAGCAGAGGTCGGTGTAGCGGGCCCCGAACTTGCGGTTGACCAGGGCGCACAGCGCCCAGTTGCCGAGCCGGCGGATCGGCGTCATGTCGTCCGTACCGCCGCCGTTGGCGAAGCGCGAGCCCTTGGCGAAGTCGGCGCCGCCGACGAGCGCGGAGACGTAGGAGACGATCTCCTGGCCGTCCGCCGAGCCGTCCGCGTCGACCATCACGATGATGTCGCCGGTGCAGGCGGCGAAGCCGCTGATGAGCGCGTCGCCCTTGCCCTTGCCGACCTGCTTGACGACCTTGACGTCGGGCCGGAGTTCCCGGGCCACGTGCACGGTGTCGTCGGTGGAGTTTCCGTCGACCAGAACGACTTCGTGGATCCAGTCCGGCAGGGACTTGAAGACGTAGGGAAGATTTTCCGCTTCGTTCATCGCGGGGATGACGACGCTCACCGGCGGCGTGATCGCCAAATGCGAGGTGATCGCCTTGTATTGCGCTGCTATTCGGCGCTGATCGCTCTGCTCCACCGCTTCGTGGCCGCCGACGGCCGGGCGCAGGAATGAGCTCATGGTGGTGTTTCCCTCTCGTCCGGTGGACCGCCCGCCCCCGGGCTGTCCGGTGGTCTGTCCGGTTACGAAAGGGGGGTCCCCACCCCGTCCGAGCAGCGAAGATCGCCGTACGGCATAGGTGGGTTGGCATCTCAAACCGCGCGGCACGCGGCCCGGCGCAGGCACTTGCGCACGCCGAGACCAGCACCCCCCTACCGCGCCCCGCCCCGAGACCGTCGCGTCGCTTGAGCCCTCCCCTGAGCTGTAGCGCGACGGGTCGATGCGGGTGAGATGTACGACGGTATTGATGAATGCGACTGTATGGCAAGCCCTGGATCTGATGCTCCCGTTTCCGGTAATTGGCGGGCCTTGGTCGGTCAGATACGGAAGCGTCCCGATCGGTTTTTCGCAATCCGCTTTTCTGGTGGTGTTGTTGAGGCCGAATTGAACTCCTGCACATTGTTGTGCGAATTCTTTTCGATGAATGATCCATCAGGTGGCTGGATCTCGACGGTCGCTGGCGGCTGCTGACGCCCGCTCGGCGGTCGCTGACGGGGCGTCGGCAAGATCTCGCCAAATCTTCTTGGCATGGACACTTCCAACATGGCCGGATCAACTGCTACTACCTAGTAACGCAGTGATCCTGCTACAGGGAGGTTCCATGAAACTGTCCCGATTCGCGGCACTCTCGTCCTCACTCCTGCTCGGCGCCGTCCTCGCCCTCACCGGGGCGGGAGCCGCACAGGCCGCCGAAACCGCCGCTCTCGACTATGTGGCGCTCGGCGACTCGTACTCCTCCGGCGTCGGAGCCGGCAGCTACGACAGCGCCAGCGGCGACTGCAAGCGCTCCACGAAGGCCTTCCCCGTCCTCTGGAAGAACGCGAACTCACCCTCGTCGTTCGCGTTCACGGCATGCTCGGGCGCCCGAACGGGTGATGTCACGAGCGGTCAGCTCGGACCCCTCTCCACCGCCACCGACCTGGTCTCCATCACGATCGGAGGCAATGACGCCGGCTTCGCCGACGTCATGACCACCTGCGTCCTCCAGTCGGAGTCCGCCTGCATCAACCGGGTAAATCAAGCCAAGGCGTACGTCGCCAGCACCCTGCCCGGGAACCTCGACTCGGTGTATTCGGCCATCAGAGCCAAGGCCCCGAACGCCCGGGTCGTCGTCCTCGGCTACCCCCGCTTCTACAAGCTCGGCGGCGGCTGCGTCGCCGGCCTGAGCGAGAACGAGCGGCGCGCCATCAACGAGGGCTCGGACATCCTCAACGAGGCCACCGCCAAGCGCGCGGCCGACCACGGCTACACCTTCGCCAGCGTGGTCCCCGCCTTCACCAACCACGAGATCTGCTCCAGCGCGTCCTGGCTGCACAGCGTCAACTGGCTCAACATCGGCGAGTCGTACCACCCCACCGCCGCCGGCCAGTCCGGTGGCTACCTGCCCAGCTTCAGGGCTGTGGCGTAGGCGTAGCCGCAGCGGTAGGAGTAGTCGAACCACTCGGGTGGGTGGCCCCGCCGGTCGGGGTCACCTGCTCGCAGGTCACCGAGAACTCCACCCAGTTCGAGCTCTTCTCGACCGGAGCGCGCACCTCCATCCGGATCCGGTCGTGCCAGGTGTCGTCCGCCCGGTACGTCAGCTCCGTGTGCTCGACGTTCTTCTCCTGGGGGCCGCCCGCCGGGAACTCCAGCGTCCGCCAGCCCTTCTCCGCCGAGCTCTCCCCGCTCTCCGTGACCCAGCGGTACTCCACCGAGGCCGGCGTCCGGCCGACCGTGAGCGTGGCGGCGAAGGCCGGGGCCCGGTCCTCGGCCGGCGGACACGCGCCGCTGTAGCTGCCGCGCACGGCCCGCACGTACACCAGGACCGTCGGCACCGGCGGTGCGGTGGTGGCCGACGGCGTCGTGCGGGTCGGCGTGGGGGCCGTGGTGGTCGCCGTCGTGGGGGAGCCGGTCGTGGGCGTCCCCGTCGCCGGAGAACTCGTCACCGGGGCACCGCCCTTACCGCCGCCGTCCTGGTTCCGCAGCAGCGCGTACGCCAATGCGCCCACGGCGAGCAGCAGCAGGACCACGCCCGTCGCGAGAACGGCCACAGCACGCCCGGACCGACCCTCCGGCGCGGGATCGCGTGGAGCCGGAGCCGGTACTGGGAGCGGAAGGGGCGGAGTCGGGCTCGGCGGCGCGCTCCGGGGCGCGGGTCCGTCCTGTTCTGCTTCCGATGCGCGGCCGTTCGCGCCGTTCGCGCCGTACGGCTCCGAGCGCACCGGTCCCGACCGGGGCGAGCCGCCCGCGCCGACCAGCCTCAACTGCCGCTCGGCCACCTCCGCTTGGAGCCGGTCGCCCGGGTCCTTCCGCAACAGGCCCTCGATGACCGGCGCGAGCGCCCCCGCACGGCGCGGCGGCGGCAGCTCCTCGTCCACGACGGCACGCAGTGTGGCCAGGGGCGTGTCCTGGCGGAACGGCGAACCGCCCTCCACCGCCGCGTACAGCAGCACCCCGAGCGACCACAGGTCCGAGGCCGGGCCGGGCGTGCGGCCCAACGCCCGTTCAGGGGCGAGGAATTCGGGCGAGCCGATCAGCTCGCCCGTCATCGTCAGCGGGGAGGTCCCCTCCACCGCCGCGATCCCGAAGTCGGTCAGCACGACCCGGCCGTCGTTGGCGAGCAGGACGTTGCCCGGCTTCACGTCCCGGTGCAGCACCCCGGCCTCGTGCGCGGCGCGCAGCGCCGCGAGGACCTCGGCGCCGACGAGCGCGGCGCGCTGCGGGGGCATCGGCCCCTCCGCGTCGAGGGCCTCGGAGAGGGTCAGGCCGTGGACCAGCTCCATCACGATCCAGGGGCGGCCGTCCTCGGTGGCCACGTCGTAGACGGTCACCACGTTCCGGTGCGTGATCCGGGCGGCCGCCCAGGCCTCCCGTTCCAGGCGCGCGTACAGCCGCTGCTCGTCGGTGCCGCTCAGCCCCGCCGGGGCGCGGACCTCCTTCACGGCCACGTCACGGCCGAGCGCCTCGTCCCTGGCCCGCCAGACCGTGCCCATGCCGCCCTGCCCCAGAACGTCCAGGAGCCGGTACCGCCCCGCGATCACGGTCATGGCGTGTCCCCGTCCGTCGTCGGCACCGGTCGGCGGTCTCGGTCGTCCCGATCGGCCCCGGTGGAGCATTTCTGCCCCCGGGCCGCGGACTTCGAACACCCCGTGGAGAACGCGGGGTGATCTTGGTGGCGGAGATCACACACCGTCAGGTGGCGACAGGTGACGGGCTTGTGCGCAGGATGGTTCGTGACGGTTCGGCAGGTGTTCGAGCCCTGTCCAACTCACCCTGAAATCAGATGGATTCGGACAGTAGTCGTCAACCCCCGTACGAGTGTGGTGAATCCTGCCGGCGGGATACACGAGTGTCACAGCGGAGCGATAGGGTTAACCTGCCCGGGCTGGGTGCCCTCGTTAGGGTGGGGAGTGTCATGGAACAGATAGCAATGCGCAGCAGGCCGCGAGTGCCTGCCATCACATGCGGGAGTACTGCGACCAGTTCGCGGCTCGACCGTCATCTCGCGGTGCTCGGCGGCCCCGTCGTGCCCCAGCGTGAAGCGGCCGAGGCGACGCTGCTGATGCTGGAGCTGACCTCGCGCGACGCCACGCAGACCCGCCGTCACAAGAGCGCGCGCGTCTCGCTCTTCGCCCCCCTCCGCCGCCTCCGCCGAAGCCTCTTCGGCAGCAGGCGCTGAGAAAGAGGGTCCGACCGGCAGGGGTGTCAGTGAACCTTCGTTCCGCCGAGGCGGAACGGGGTGGGCTTTCACCCCGAGCGAGCACGCCACCCCCGAGCGAGCGCGCCCACCCCCGTGGGGCGTCCCGCCGACCCCGTGGGACGTCAGGCCGGCCCCGTGGGGCGTCACGCCACGACACCGTCCGCCCGTAGCGCCCGCAGCTCCTCCGGGGGAACACCCAGTTCCCCCAGCACGACGTCCGTGTCGTCACCAAGACCCGGCACACGCCCCATCGGTGCGTCCGGCCCGTCCGGGAACGTGACCGGCGGCACCAGCGACCTCAACGGCCCCACCGGCGACTCCACCTCCCGCCACCGCTCCCGCGCCGCCAGCTGCGGATGGGCCGCCAGGTCCGCCACCGTGTTCAACCGCGCGCACGCGATCCCCGCCGCGTCAAGGCGCGCCAGCGCCTCCGCCGCCGTCAGCGGCGCCAACGCCCCGGCCACGACCGCGTCCGTCGCCGCGCGGCCGGCGACCCGGGCCGTGTTCGTCGCGAAGGCCGGATCGTCCGCCAGATCCGGCCGATCAAGGACCTGTTCGGCCAGCCGCCGCCACTCGCGGTCGTTCTGCACCGAGAGCAGCACGAGGCTTCCGTCGGCGGTCGGATAGGCGTCGTACGGCGCGATGACAGCGTGCGCGAGCCCCGTGCGCGCCGGGGCAGTGCCTCCATGCATCCCGTGGTGCAGCGGATGCCCCATCCACTCGGCCAGCGAGTCGAGCAGCGACACCTCCACCGGGCCGCCCCGCCCGGTCGTCCCGCGCCGCACGAGCGCGGCGAGGACACCCGCGTACGCGTACATCCCGGCCGCGATGTCGGCCGCCGGGATCCCCGACTTCACCGGCTGCTCCGCCGTCCCGGTCACCGACACGAGCCCCGCCTCGCACTGCACGAGCATGTCGTACGCCCGCTTGTGCGCGTACGGCCCGCCCGGCCCGTACCCCGAGACATCCACCGCGATCAGCCGGGGATACGCGGCGCACAGGGTGGCCGCGTCCAGACCGAGCCGGGCCGCCGCCCCCTGCGCCAGGTTCTGTACGAAGACGTCCGCGCCGGCCACGAGCCGGCGGACCAGGTCGAGACCGCGCCCGTCCTTGAGGTCGACGGCGACCGACTCCTTGCCCCGGTTGCACCACACGAAGTGCGAGGCGAGCCCCCGGGCCGCCGTGTCGTAACCCCGCGCGAAGTCACCGCCGTCGGGGCGCTCGATCTTGATGACCCGGGCGCCCAGATCGGCGAGCTGGCGGGTGGCGAAGGGGGCGGCGACGGCCTGCTCGACCGCCACGACCGTGATCCCCGCCAGGGGAAGTGGCTGAGTGCTCATGACAGCCCTGCCTACCCTGCGGACCGCCCTCTGTCACCGTCGCCCTCGTCACGCGGGCCGGACCTGTTGCTCAGAGCAGGGCGAACTGGCCCTCCGGGCCCTCCTCCTGGTGGTCCAGTACGGAGGCGGGGCGGCGGGCCGTGGCCGGTACGGGCAGGACGCCCGCGTCGCGCAGTGCCGTGCGGGGCAGGAGCGGCGCGTCCGCGAGGAGCTTCGTGCGCTCGTCGTCCCGGGCGGCGAGGAGGGCGAGCACGGTGATGAGCTCCAGGAGTTCGGAGGTCCACTCCTGCGGCCAGGCCGCCGGGCCGATCGCCTCCAGGGAGCCGGGCTCGGCGGGCGTGGTCCGGTGCGCGAACCACTGCTCCAGCATCCGTACGCCACCCACCTGGAAGTCCCAGGCATCGGCCGGGACGGGCGAGATCCTGCCGTCGTCGAGCGTCAGGGTCTCCTCCCCGGGCTCGTACGCGAGCGTGGTCGGCCGGGCCGGGATCGGTGCCCGGACGTAGGGCCTGCGCCCGCCGGGCAGCCGGGGGCGCTCGCCGCCCCGGGCGCCCCGCAGCTGGATGTCCGTGAGCCCGCGGCCGAGTGCCACGCCCGCCGCCCAGACGTCCGGGCCCGCCGGGAGCGGGACACGACAGCCGGCGGGGGAGGGGCGGGCGGCGGCCAGGGCCCAGGCGAGTACATCGGGGGCGGTGACCTGAGTCCCGTACCGCTCACTCAGCCAGGGCAGCAGGCCGGGCGCGAGGTTCGGCTCCTCGCCCCCGGGGCGGCGGAACAGCGGGCGGATCCGGCCCGGGCGTCCCGCGGGGGAGCGGCCGGCCGGCAGCGCGGCCGTCACGAGCAGCGCGGGGCCGGCCGCGCCCGGCACGTACCCCTGCTCGACGGCGAAGAGCTGCCGCTCGTCCGCGACCCGCCACAGTTCGGGGCGCGCGGTGTCGATGAGCCGGTGGTCGGGGAGCAGCCACTGCTCGTCGAAGGGCCCGTGGGCGAGCCGTACGGGCTCCGGGCACGGCCCCGGCTCACGGGCGAACCGGACCGTGCCGGTCCGCTGCCCGGGCAGCGCGGCCACCGAACTCGACGGCGTGCGCGCCCGGCTGGACCGGAACAGCTCCTCGCGCTCCTCGGGGCCGGCGGCGACGAGCCGGTTCCAGCGCTCGCGCAGCGTGCGGACGTCCGGCGCCACGACCCAGGACCGGCCGAGCCGCAGCGGCGCGACGGACCACGGCATCAGCTCGTCCAGGAGGGGCGCGTCGTCCAGCGGTACGTCTCGGGTCACCCTCGGATGCTAGCGAGCGGGCTCGGCGGGCCTCCACCGTGCCGGTGGCTCAGGCTCAGTGCGACGCCTCCACCGTCCCGCTGGCTCACTGCGCCTCCACCGTCACCGTGAAGGAGAAGCGGTCGCCCCGGTACCGGATCCGGGCCACGTCCACCACCCGGCTGTCCTCGTCGTAGGTGACGCCCGTGTAGTGCAGGATCGGCGAGAGCAGTGGCACCTGGAGGAGGGCCGCCGTCTCCGGGTCGGCGAGCCGGGCCTCGACCGTGTCCGTGATCCGGCTGATCCGGACGCCCACCACGTCGCGCAGCACCTTCGTCATCGGCCAGCGCTCCAGGTCGGCCGGGTCGAGACCGGCCGCCACGTCCGGACGTACCGCGTTCTCCGCCCAGTTGGTGGGCTCGCCGCTCTCCCCGTCGCGGCGCAGCCGCTTGTACGCGACCACCTCCGCGACATCGGGGAAGAACTCGGCGAGCTCACCCGGCACCGGCTCGGTGCCGTGGTCGAGGACGGTGGTCCGCTCGCCGGACTGCTGGGCCACGATCGCGTCGATCGAACCGAGCAGCCGGCGCGGGGAGGCGCGCCGGGCACCCGGCTCGATGAAGGTGCCGCGCCGCCGGTGCCGGCTGATCAGGCCCTCCTGCTCCAGTTCCTTCAGGGCCTGCCGCATCGTCAGCACGCTCACGCCGTAGTGCGCGGCGAGCTGCTCCTCGGTGGGCAGCCGCAGCGACGCGTCGGGCGTGCGGCCCAGTATCGAGGCGCGCAGCGACTGCGAGACCTGATACCAGAGCGGCAGCTTGCGGTTCAGGACCAGCGAGTCGGGAGCGAAGGCGGTCACGGCGTTCTCCGTACGACGACAGCGAGACTCTACGGCCGGAAGTGGCGCTGAAGACCCTGCCATACGTCGTCATATGCGTTCTGCAGGTGGTCGGCGCCGGCCGCCTGGGCGGTGGCGGTCACCGGCCAGCGGGTCTCGAACATGAACGCAAGACCGTCGTCGATCTTCTGCGGCTTCAGCTCGGCGGCGCTCGCCCGGTCGAAGGTCTCCCGGTCGGGACCGTGCGCGGACATCATGTTGTGGAGGGATCCGCCGCCGGGGACGAAGCCTTCGGCCTTCGCGTCGTACGCGCCCTCGATGAGGCCCATGTACTCGCTCATCACGTTGCGGTGGAAGTACGGCGGCCGGAAGGTGTCCTCGCCCACCAGCCAGCGCGGGGCGAAGACCACGAAGTCGACGCCCGCGAGACCGGGGGTGTCGGTCGGCGAGGTGAGGACCGTGAAGATCGACGGGTCGGGGTGGTCGTAGGAGATCGACCCGATGACATTGAAGGTGCGCAGGTCGTAGACGTACGGGCTGTGGTTGCCGTGCCAGGCGACGACATCGAGCGGAGAGTGGTCGTAGGTCGCGGACCAGAGGTTGCCGCAGAACTTGTTGACGACCTCGACCGGGCCCTCCACGTCCTCGTACGCGGCGACGGGCGCCCGGAAGTCGCGGGCGTTCGCCAGGCCGTTGGCGCCGATCGGGCCGAGGTCGGGGAGCTGGAAGGGGGCGCCGTAGTTCTCGCAGACGTAGCCGCGGGCGGTCGCGTCGAGGAGTTCGACGCGGAAGCGGACGCCCCGGGGGACCAGCCCGATCTCGCCGGGGTGGACGGCGAGCAGGCCCAGCTCCGTACGGAGGAGCAGGCCGCCGCGCTCGGGGACGATCAGCAGCTCGCCGTCGGCGT
This sequence comes from Streptomyces sp. NPDC058579, assembly GCF_042718575.1. Classification (NCBI taxonomy): domain Bacteria; kingdom Bacillati; phylum Actinomycetota; class Actinomycetes; order Kitasatosporales; family Streptomycetaceae; genus Streptomyces; species Streptomyces sp. NPDC058579. Next base: position 143,098 of record NZ_JBHXPI010000009.1, on the reverse strand, counting down.
CGCTGAAGACCCGCTCCATGGAGGCGTTCGCGTGGTAGAGGTGCACCGCCATGCCCGTGCGCTGCGTCGCGTCGCCGTTGCCGCCGAGCGTCCAGAGGCCGGCCAGCCAGTCCGTCGCCGGCGCCGGGTCGGGGAGCGGGTTCCAGCGCAGCCGGTTCGGGTCGGGGACGGTCTCGGTGAACGGCGCGGAGCGGACGGCGCCGTTCTGGATCCGGGTGAACGGGGGGTGCGCGGCCGAGGGGCGGATCCGGTAGAGCCACGAGCGGTGGTTGTGGGCGCGCGGCTCGGTGAACGCGCTGCCGCTCAGCTGCTCCGCGTAGAGGCCGAGGGGCGCGCGCTGCGGCGCGTTGCGGCCGTGCGGCAGCGCGCCGGGGACCGCCTCGGAGGTGTGCTCGTTGCCGAAGCCGGTGGAGTACTGGAGCCCGTCGGCCGTCTTTCTCGCCCGCTCGGTGTTCTCCGTGGTCATCGCACGCTCCTGTCCTGACGCCCAAAACAATCCTATGCATGACCGTAGGATTCCGCGCCCGCTCGCGTCAACGGGGCGCCGAGGGGCGATCGGGGGTCGCCGGGGGTCTCCGGGGGTCTCCGGGGTCTCCCGAGGGTCCCCGAGGTCTCGGTTCGACGTGATGTGCGCATGAGGGGTTCCAAAAGATGAACAATGCTCTACTCTCACGCGCATGTCGTGGACCCGCAGGCTCCTTGTCGCGCTCTCGGTCGTTCTCGCGGCGCTCGTCGCCGCCCTCGTCACCGCCCCCGGGGCCCAGGCCCATGAGGAGCGGCCCGTCACCTTCCCCGACGGCACCGGCAGCGTGCCGACGCTCCGTACGGGGGAGCCCGATCTCCTGGTCTGCAAGACCGGCCGGGTCGACTTCGACCGCCGGATATCCGGCTTCCCGGCCGAGCTGAAGGCCCGGAACCTGGCCCTCTTCGACCGCTGCGCGCGCAGCGGCTTCCGCCATCTCCAGGAGGCCGTCGACGCCGTCGACCGGCCCGGGATGACCATCGCCGTCCTGCCCGGCCTGTACGAGGAGGAGCCTTCTCAGCCCGCGCCGGCCGGCGCCTGCGCCGCGCTGAAGGCCCCCAAGTCGGCGCTCGGCTACCAGATCCTGTCGTACGAGCAGCAGAAGCAGTGCCCGCACAACCAGAACCTGGTCGCGATCCTCGGCAAGAAGAACCTCCAGATCGAGGGCACCGGCGCCTCCCGCCTGGACGTCGTCTTCGACGCGAAGTACACCAAGCTCAACGCGCTGCGCGCCGACGCATCCGACGGCGTCTACTTCCGTAACTTCACCGCCCAGCGCACCACCTTCAACTCGCTGTACGTCCTCGCGGCCGACGGTTTCGTCATCGACGACGTGCTCACCCGGTGGAACGACGAGTACGGCTTCCTCACCTTCGCCTCCGACCACGGCCTCTACAAGAACTGCGAGTCGTACGGCAACGGGGACTCAGGCATCTACCCCGGCTCGGCCTCCGACATCAACGAAGGCCGCGGCTACGACGTCCCGCGCTACTCCATCGAGATCACCGGCTGCCGCAGCCACCACAACATGGTCGGCTACAGCGGCACGGCCGGAGACTCCGTCTACGTCCACGACAACGAGTTCGACCACAACATGGGCGGCGCCTCCATGGACTCCGCCTTCCCCGGCCACCCCGGACTCCCGCAGAACCACGCCCGCTTCGAGCGGAACCTGATCCACGACAACAACCAGAACTACTACCGGTACGTCGCCGACGGCACCTGCGCCAAGCCCCCGGTCGAGCGCGGCTACGAACAGGGCGTCGTCTGCCCGCAGATCTCCATGCCGCCGGGCACCGGCATCATCACGGCGGGCGGCAACTGGAACCTGTACGAGAACAACTGGGTGTACGGACACCAGCGCGCCGCCTTCTTCCTGAGCGCCGTCCCCGCCTTCATCCGGGGCGAGTCGGCCTGGGGCAAGCAGACCGACACCTCCCACCACAACCGCTACGCCGGCAACCACCTGGGCGTCGACCGCTCCGGCGCCTCCCGGCCCAACCGCACGGACGTGTGGTGGGACGGGCAGGGCGGCGGCAACTGCTGGCAGGCGGAGGGCAAGCCGGCGGGGGCCTCCAGCCCCGGCGCCCTGCCCGAGTGCGGGAAGCGGCGCGGCGAGGTCTTCGGGAACACCGACCGGCTCGTCGGTGAACCGGCCAAGCTCGCCCACCTCCTGGTGTGCGCCGACTACAACGTCCAGGCGCGCCGGCTGCCCGCCGGCTGCGACTGGTACGGCGCGCGGGGCATCCAGCGCGTCGAGACCCAGCTCGCCCTGGGGATCGCCGTCGTCCTCGCCCTCGTGGGCGGCGCCCTGTGGTGGCGCAGGCTCCGCGGCCACCGGCTCGCGGGCCTCGCGACCCTCCTGGGCCTCGTGGGCCTGGCCCTGGACGTGGCCGGCTCCACCCTCGGCCTCGCCTCCGGCCCGCTCCCGGCCCTCGCGCTCCTCCTGATCGGCGCCTGGTGGACCGTGGTCGGCCTCGCCCTGCGCCCGACCCGCCCCGTCTTCGCCTGGACCACCCTGGCGCTCGGAGCCCTCACCCTCCTCGACGCCTTCGACAAGGCCGTCCTGATGATCCCCTGGATCCCCCTCAGCCCCGCCTGGCTGCGCGGGCTCCTCGCGGTGGTCTGGGTCCTGTGGGCCGTGATCGCCGCCGGCCGCCGCGCCCCGGGGGGAGCGGGCGACCACGAACCCGCCCCGGACCCGGACTCGGACCACCCGACGCCGGTCACGACGGCGGCGCGCGAGGCGAGCGACGGGGGCGCCTCGTGAGGCGGGCGGGCGCGCTGGCCGGGGTGGTCCTCGTCGTCGTCCTGACCGCCACCGGGTGTGGCGGGCGGGCGACGACCCACCACAAGCCGGGGACCAGCCACCAGGAGGCCACCGGCGGCAGCGGCACCCTGCTCGCGGCGACGGACGAGGCCGGGCACCGGCTGCGGGAGGTACCGGCGGAAGGAGCCCCCGCCGTGCGCGTGGAGGTGCGGCCCGACTCCGAGGGCGGTTGGAACATCCACGTCACCGTGGGGAGGTTCCGCTTCACCCCCGAGAGCGTCGGCGGCGCGGCCATCCCGGGCCGTGGCCACGCCCGGCTCCTGGTCGACGGCAAGGAGGCCGGCCGGGCCTACGGCCCCTGGCACCACGTCCCGCCCGGCGCCCGCTCGGTCACCGTCCGGCTCCACGCCGACGACCACACCGTCTGGGCGGTAGCGGGCAAGCCGGTCGAGGCCACCGTCCCCCTCACCACCGGCGCCGGTACCCCCTCCGGCACCCCTCCGGCGTCGGCCGCCACCGCTCCCACGACCTCCGCGCCCGGGAACACCACCCCCGCCCCCGGCCGGACCGTCGAGATCACCGTCACCGGAAAGTCCGTCCAACCACCGCCCTCCCGCGTCGAGTTGAAGAAGGGCGAGCAGCTCACCCTCCGCGTCACCGCCGACCGCGCCGACACCCTCCACGTCCACGGCTACGACCGCGAACTGCCCCTCACCCCCGGCGAACCCGGCACTCTCACCTTCACCGCCGACCGCACGGGTCTCTTCGAGGTCGAGACCCACGGCTCGGGCCTCCTCCTGACCCAGCTCGTCGTCCGGTGACCGCCGCCGCGCACCCCCCGACCCCAGCCCACCTCCTCGCCCACGGCATCGGCTCCCAGCACGACCTCCCGCTCTCGCCCTTCTACGCCTACGCGGGAGCCTTCGCCGCGCTCTTCGTCTCCTTCCTGGCCCTCGGCCTGCTCTGGCCCACCTCCCGGTTCCGCGGCGACCGGGCGGGCCGCCCGCTGCCCGCCGCCGTCCAGCGCGTCGCCGACGCCCCGGCCACCCGTAACGCCCTGCGTCTCGTCGGAGCGGCCGCCGCCACCGCCGTCCTCCTGTACCTCCTCCTCGGTCCCGACGACCCCGACCACAACCCCGCGCCCGGAGCCGTCTACGTCCTGCTCTGGGTGGGCCTCGTCCCCGCCTCCCTTCTCCTCGGGCCCGTCTGGCGCCTCCTCAACCCCCTGCGCGCCCTCCACGCGCTGCTCCCCGCTCCCCGCGCACCCCGCCCCCTGCCCGCCGGTCTCGGCATCCGCCCCGCCGCCGCGGGCCTGCTCCTCTTCGCCTGGCTCGAACTCGCCGTGCCCGACCCCGCGTCCACCACCACCCTCCTGACCTTCCTCGCCGTACTCACGGCCACCGGCCTCCTCGGCGCCGCCCGCCACGGCCCCGACTGGTTCGCCCACGCCGACCCCTTCGAGGTCTACTCCGCCCTCCTCGCCCGGCTCTCCCCGCTCGGCCGCCGGGCCGACGGCCGACTCGTCCTGCGCTCCCCCTTCAACAGCCTCGACTCGACCCCGCAGGTCCCCGGCCTCGTCGCCACCGTCTGCGTCCTGCTCGGCTCCACCGCCTACGACGGCTTCTCCGACAACCCCCGCTGGATCACCACCCTCCAGACCTCCCCCCTCGGTCCGACCGCCACCGCCACCCTCGGCCTCCTCGCCGCCATCGCCCTGGTGGCCGCCCTCTACGGCCTCTGCGCGGGCACCCTCCGCCTGATGTCCCGCGAACTCACCAGTCCTCTCACCTCCTTCGCCCACTCCCTCCTGCCCATCGCCCTCGGCTATCTCGTCGCCCACTACTTCACACTCTTCGTCACCGAAGGACCACGTACCGTCATGATGGCAGTCGGCACTGACAACGCCCTCGCGCCCGCCCCACCGCTGAGCCCCGGCGCCCTCGCCACCCTCCAGGTCACCGCCATCGTCACCGGCCACGTCATTGGCGTCGTGGCCGCCCACGACCGCGCCGTGCGCCTCTTCCCGCCCGCCCGGGCCGTGGCCGGCCAACTCCCCCTGTTCGCGCTGATGATCACGTACACCCTCGGCGGCATCGGCCTGCTCATCGCCTGACCCGCCCGTCGCGCGCCGCGTCCCGTCCTTCGCGCGTCCGGCTCGTCGCGCGGCCCGCCCCTGCCCGTCGCGCGTCCTGTTCGTCGTGCGCCCCGCCCATCGCCTGACCCGACCGGGAACGGAGCGGCATCATGGACCCCGTGCCCCAGCCATCCCTCCGTCGCACCCCCGTCCAGCAGCGCAGCGCCGAGCGCCTCGCCCGGATCCTCGACGCCTGCGCCGAACTCCTCGACGAGACCGGCTACGAGCAGCTGAGCACCCGCGCGGTCGCCGTGCGCGCGGGCGTCCCCATCGGCTCCGTCTACCGCTTCTTCGGCAACAAGCGCGCGATGGCCGACGCCCTCGCCCACCGCAACCTCGACCGTTACGCCGAGCGGATCTCCGCCCGCCTCGCCGCGACCGGCCGGGTCGACGCGTACAGCGCGATCGACGGCGTCCTGGACGAGTACATCGCGATGAAGCGCACCGTCCCCGGCTTCGCGCTCGTCGACTTCGGTGTTCCCGCGCCCACCGTCGACGAGGGCTCCGCCGAGGGGGATTCGGGCGGCGACGCCAACCACCTCGTCGCCGACCGGCTCTGCGGTCTCCTCGCCGACCATCTCGGCCGCACCGCCGACGAGGCGCTGCGCCGCAAGGTCCTGGTCGGTGTCGAGGCCGCCGACGCACTGCTCCAACTCGCCTTCCGCGCCGCCCCGTCCGGCGACCCCGCGCTCATCGCCGAGACGCGGGAACTCCTCTACGCCTATCTCGCGCCCTCCCTGAGCTGACGAACCGGCGGACCGGCGGACCGGCGGACCGACGGGCCGACGGATCGAGGGACCACGGACCTACGGACCGACGGACCCTCCCCACCGTCCGTACCGGTCGGTATGCTCGCAGGTGCCCGCGCGCCACCGTCGCCGCTCCAGGGAGTCCGCCATGTCCACCGCCCTGCGCATCTGCCCCCTCTGCGAAGCCACCTGCGGGCTGACCCTGACCCTCGACGGAACCAAAGTCACCGGCGCGCGAGGTGACCGTGACGACGTCTTCAGCCAGGGCTTCATCTGCCCCAAGGGCGCCGCCTTCGGCGAGGTCGACGCCGACCCCGACCGGCTCACCGGGCCCCTCGTCCGCAAGGACGGCACGCTCCAGGAGGCCACCTGGGACGAGGCGTTCGACACCATCGCCGCCCGCATCCGGCCGCTGATCGAGACGCACGGTCCGAACGCGGTGGGCCTCGTGCTCGGCAACCCGAACGTCCACGCCATGGCCGGCGCCCTCTACCCGCCGCTGCTGATCGGCGCCCTGCGCACCCGTAACCTGTTCACCGCCTCCACGCTCGACCAGATGCCCAAGCACGTCTCCAGCGGACTGCTCTACGGCGACGCCTTCGCCATCCCCGTCCCGGACCTCGACCGCACCGACCACCTGCTGATGCTCGGCGCCAACCCGCTGGACTCCAACGGCAGTCTCTGCACCGCCCCCGACTTCCCCGGCAAGCTCAAGGCCCTGCGCAGGCGCGGCGGCACCCTCACCGTCGTCGACCCGCGCCGTACGCGCACCGCCCGGCTCGCCGACCGCCACCTCGCCATCCGCCCCGGCGCCGACGCCCTCTTCCTCGCCGCGCTCGTGCACACCCTCTTCGCGGAGGGCCTCGCCGACCCCGGCCCGCTCGCCGACCACGTCCAGGGCATCGAGGAGGTACGGGAGGCGGTACGGGAGTTCACGCCCGAGGCCGTCGCCGCCGCCTGCGACGTGGACGCCGCCACCCTCCGTACCGTCGCCCGCGAGCTCGCCGCCGCGCCCACGGCCGCCGTCTACGGCCGGATGGGCAGCTCCACCGTCGCGTACGGCACCCTCGCCAACTGGCTGGTCGACGTCCTCAACGTCCTCACCGGCAACCTCGACCGGCCCGGCGGCGCGCTCTTCCCGCTCTCCGCCACCGCCCCCGCACCCCGACCGGCCGGCCCCGGGAAGGGCTTCGCGCTCGGCCGCTGGACCAGCAGGGTCTCCGGCCACCCCGAGGCCAAGGGCGAACTCCCGATGGCCGCCCTCGCCGAGGAGATCGAGACGGAGGGCGCGACGGAGGACGACGGGCGCATCCGCGCGGTCATCACCCTCGCCGCCAACCCCGTCCTGTCCGCCCCCGACGGGCTCCGCCTCGACCGGGCGCTCGGCACCCTCGACTTCATGGTCGCCGTCGACCCGTACCTCAACGAGACCACCCGCCACGCCGACGTCGTCCTGCCCCCGCCGCCGCCCTCGCGGAGCGCCCACTTCGACTTCGCCTTCAACGGCTTCGCCGTCCGCAACCAGGCCCGTTTCACCCCGGCCGCCGTCCCTCTGGAAGAGGGACGCATGGACGAGTGCGAGATCCACGCCCGGTTGGTCCTCGCCGTCTCAGGGATGCTGGGAGCCCCGCCTTCCGCCGTCGACGAACTCGCCATCGACGCCACCCTCGCCAAGGCCGTCACCCAACCGCACTCGCCCGTCCACGGCGCCGACCCCAAGGCAGTCGCCGCCGGGTTGAGCGGCGCGACGGGGCCCGAGCGGCGCCTCGACCTGATGCTCCGCCTCGGCCCGTACGACCTCACCCTCGACGACCTGCTCGCGGCGCCGCACGGCATCGACCTCGGCCCCCTGAAGCCCCGGCTCCCCGGGCTCCTCAAGACCCGCAGCGGGCGCGTGGAGCTGCTCCCCGACCCGATCGCGGCCGACCTGCCCCGGCTGCGCGCCGCCCTCGACGCCGAGCCGGGCGGCCTCGTCCTGGTCGGCCGCCGGCATCTGCGCTCCAACAACAGCTGGCTGCACAACGCGCCGTCCCTCAACAGCGGTTCGAACCGGTGCACCCTCCAGGTCCACCCGGCCGACGCCGACCGCCTCGGCCTCGCCGACGGCAAACCCGCCCGGATCGCGGCGGAGGGCGGTGCCCTCGAGGTCGAGGTGGAGATCACCGACGCCGTACGGAGCGGGGTGGTGAGCCTGCCGCACGGCTGGGGCCACGACCGGTCCGGCACCCGGCTAGCGGTCGCCGCCGCCCGCCCCGGCGTCAACGTCAACCAGCTCCTCGACGGCTCCCGGCTCGACCCGCTGTCCGGCACCGCCGTGCTCAACGGATTCCCCGTGGAGCTGGCGCCCCTGCCGTAGCCGGCCACCGCGTTGACCTGGAGTTTTGCTCGTATTGCTCACGCGTCAACATCTTGTTAACGGCAGAAGAGGCCACCTAACGTCATCCGGACCGCCGCACCGGAGCGAGCCGCCCCGGTGTGAGTTCAAGGGTGAACGTGAGGTGTCCTCCATGCTGACCGTCCTCGGCTTCGCCATGATCGCGACCTTCCTGGTCCTGATCATGACGAAGAAGATGTCGCCGATCGCGGCGCTCGTACTGATCCCCGCGCTGTTCTGCGTGGCCGTCGGGCAGGGCGCACAACTCGGCGACTACGTCATCGACGGCGTCGAGAAGCTCGCGCCCACCGCCGCGATGCTCATGTTCGCCATCGTCTACTTCGGTGTGATGATCGACGTCGGCCTCTTCGACCCGATCGTCCGGGGCATCCTGCGCTTCTGCAAGGCCGACCCGGTGCGTGTGGTGGTCGGTACGGCGGTGCTCGCCGCGATCGTCTCGCTCGACGGCGACGGCTCCACCACCTTCATGATCACCGTCTCGGCGATGTACCCGCTCTACAAGCGGCTCGGCATGAGTCTGGTCGTCATGACCGGCATCGCGGCCACCGCGAACGGCGTCATGAACACCCTGCCCTGGGGCGGCCCGACCGCCCGGGCCGCGACCGCGCTCAAGGTGGACGCCGCCGACATCTTCGTCCCGATGATCCCGGCGCTCGGTATGGGCCTGCTCTTCGTCTTCGGCCTCGCGTACGTCCTCGGCCGCCGCGAGCGCAAGCGCATCGGCTACCTCACCCTGGACGAGGTGCTTGAGCCGCAGACGGAGACCGTTCTGGTGACGGCGGGTGGCGGCGGTACGGGCGCGGCCGCGGTGGCGGCGTCCGGTTCCGGTTCCGGCTCCCTGCCGTTGGACGGCGCCGAGGTGCCCGACGGGGGCTTCCAGGGGCTCGCCCCGGACCGGCCGACGCTCCGGCCCAAGCTGTACTGGTTCAACGCGGGCCTCACTGTCGCGCTGCTGACCGCGATGATCCTCGAACTGCTGCCGATCCCGGTCCTCTTCCTCCTCGGCGCCGCCCTCGCCCTCTCGGTCAACTACCCGAAGATGGCCGACCAGAAGGCCCGGATCGCGGCGCACGCCGAGAACGTCCTCAATGTGGCCGGCATGGTCTTCGCCGCCGCCGTCTTCACCGGAGTCCTCACCGGTACGGGCATGGTCAAGCACATGGCCGACTGGCTCGTGGGCGCGATCCCGGAGGGCATGGGCCCGCACATGGCGCTGGTCACGGGCGTGCTGAGCCTCCCGCTGACGTACTTCATGTCGAACGACGGCTTCTACTTCGGCGTCCTGCCGGTCCTCGCCGAGGCGGGCGCGGCGCACGGCGTGTCGCCGCTGGAGATCGCCCGGGCCTCGATCGTCGGCCAGGCGCTGCACATGTCCAGCCCGCTGGTCCCGGCGGTGTACGTGCTGGTCGGCATGGCGAAGGTCGAGTTCGGCGACCACACCCGGTTCACCGTGAAGTGGGCGGCGCTCACCTCGCTGGTGGTCCTGGCGGCGGGGATTCTCTTCGGGATCATCTAGCTCGGGGTCATCTAGCCGGGACAGTCCGGCGGCGAGGGGGACGGAGGGCGACCCGGCCTCCGCTGGGGGAGTGAAAAACGGAGGGTGACGCGGCGCTGCTGCCACTCTCTGTATTCCAGTCATGACACATAGTCCGATTATCGGTTGATTGTCTGTGTCTTCATGACTGGAGGAACCCCCGCATGACCGCTCTGGCAGTACGTCCCCTGCTGTCCGTCGCCGCCGCGTCGATCGCCCTCGGAGCCGTCGCCCTGGCCGGCGCCCCGGCCGCGTACGCGGCACCCGGCGACAACGGCGACATCAAGATCCATCGTGAGGGCACGGCCGAACCCAATCAGAGCAACCACTCCAGGGTCTGCAAGTTCCACTTCGCGGCCTTCAACTTCGACGACCTGCTCTCGGTCCATTGGGAGGTCGTCCCGGAGAACAAGGTCAGCCCGGTCAAGGATGGCGACATCGCCATCAACGCCGAGGGCGACGGCTTCACCGCCGACATGGAGCTGCCCGACGGCAAGTACCGGCTCGAATGGAGCTGGGTCGGCCAGCTCGGCGCCAAGAAGAGCAAGAACTTCACCGTCAAGTGCCTGGACGACGTGACCAACCCGGATGTCACCCCTCCGCCACCGAACGGAGGCGGTGAGAACGGCGGAAACGGCAACGGTGGCAATGGAAGCGGCTGGCCCGGCAGCACCGCCAGCGCCAGCGCCAGCGCGACCGCCACCGCCACCGCGCCGCCACCGAACAACAACGGAAGCAACGGAGGTGGAAACGGCGGTAGCGGAGGCAGCGGCAGCAGCGGCGGTAGCGGCTGGAACGGCGGCACCACCGGCACCACCAGCGACACCGGCAGCACCAGCAGCACCGGCACCACCGGCACCACCGGCACCGAGAACGGTGGCAACGGCACCACCCAGAAGCCCCCGCACAAGCCCCCGCACGGTCCGGTCGGCGCCGGTGGCGGCGGCAGCGCGGACACGACGTCCTCCGACGACGGCTCCGCCTTCGGGGTCGGAGCGGCCCTCGCCGCGGGCCTCGCGGGCACGGCGGGCCTGATCCTCGTACGCCGGAACCGACGCCGTACGCATGGCGAGTCGTAGGTCCCGCACCACGCGCAGGCAGCGCCGCCTCCTCCGGCTCGCGCGGACCGTGCTGGTGACCCTGTCACTGGTCGGCGGCGGCATCTGGTGGGCCTCGGACGACGAACCGTCCGACCCGCCGGAGGCCGCCGCCGCGGCCACGCGCGCGGTGGACCAGGGCGCGCCAGGGGCCCCGGGCGAAGCCGGGCGGGAGCGCGACCAGAAGCCGAAGGCGGAGACGCGGTCCGATGCCCCGGCGAAGGCCCCGCCCAAGACGGCCCCGGCCAGGCCCGCGCCGTCGCCCGCGCCCCTGACCCGCTCGCGCGCCACCAGCCTCGCCATCCCGGCGATCACCATCGAGGCCCCGGTCATGGGCCTGGGCCTCGACGGGGCCGGGCAGCTCGGCTCACCGCCGATCGAGAACCCCCGGATCGTCGGCTGGTACACGCGCGGTCCTGCCCCGGGCGAGCTCGGCACCGCGGTCGTCGTGGGCCATCGCGACACCCGCACGGGGCCCGCGATCTTCCTCAATCTCGACTCGCTCGCCCCCGGCAACACCGTCCGGGTCGCCCGTGCGGACGGCAAGGTCGCCGTCTTCAAGGTCGACAAGGTCAAGACGTACACGAAGGAGGAATTCCCCGACCAGGAGGTCTACGGCTCCACGGGCCGCCCCGAACTGCGGCTGCTGACCTGCGGCGGTTCCTTCGACCCGAAGAAGGGCTACGCGTCGAACATCGTCGTCTTCGCCCACCTCACGGACGTCGCCCGGACGATCTGAGCGACGCGCCGCCCGCCTTCCCGCGCGCCCGTGCCACCCGGAGCGAACCCGCCGGATACGGCGGCTCCGCCGCCAACGCCGCCGCCCTGTCGAACCCCTCCGCCGCCTCACCCGCGCGGCCGAGGGCCGCGAGGGCGGCGGCGTGCGTGGCGCGAGCCTCCGTCGGGGGCCGGCGGTGGCGAGGAATCGCCAACCCCTTCCGGACTCGCGGACCCGGCGCGCAAGATGGCTGAGGGGCTGGAACGAGCCCGCAAACGCCGCGTGGATGTCGTCCTGCACCAGCATCACGGGCCGCTCCGCCGCCAGTTCGCCGAGCAGCCGGTCCCGCTCCTCCTCGGCACCGCGTCACGGACCGTACGGAGTGTCCTCCCTCCGCGTCGTGGCCCGCCCCCCACAGGACGGCTGTCGCCTCCTCGGCCGCTCTGCGGGCCGCGTCGCCGACGAGGCGGGTCTTGCCCAGGCCCGCCTCACCGGTGACCAGGAGCGCCAACGTGACGGGCGGGCTCGGCCGGGACGCTAGAACTGGTCCGTTACTGGGGAGTTACTGAGCCTCGGACCGCCCCGGGGTCCGAACCTGAACCCGCATCGAGAAGGTCGTGTCCATGCCGCTGCGCCCGCTGACCACCCGTACCCGTGTCGCCTTCGCCATCGCCGGACTCCTGATCGCCGCCGGCGCCCCCACCGCGTACGCCACCCTCGGCGCGGAGACGCCCGCGCGGACCTCCGTCACCGCGCAGGCGCGGGGCAAGGCGTACGTCGAGACCCGGCTCTTCTTCGGGACCGAGCGCCCCGACGGCGGCCCGGCCGTCACCGACGAGCAGTTCATGGCCTTCGTCGACGCCGAGGTGACCCCCGGGTTTCCGGCCGGTCTTACTGTCCAGAACGGGCGTGGACAGTGGCGCGACAAGAACGGGACCATCGAGCGGGAACGCTCGTACGAGTTGATCCTGCTGTACCCGGCGTCGGAGGCGCGGGTGCACGATCCGCGGATCGAGGAGGTCAGGGAGGCGTACCGGACGGCCTTCGGGCAGGAGTCGGTGGCCCGGCTCGACGAGCCGACCCTGGCCGACTTCTGAGGCTCTGGCGCTGAAAAACTAACAGCGCTAGTTTGGTGCCGGATGGGGCGTGCGGTACCGGCCGGTGACGAAGACGGAAGAACCCAGGAACCGAAGGAGCAGCGGATGAAGAGCCACGACGCGATGTACATCGGCGGGGAGTGGCGTCCCGCCGCCTCCACGGACACCATTCCGGTCGTCAACCCGGCGGACGAGCAGGTCATCGCCCATGTGCCGGCCGGCAATGCCGAGGACGTCGACACCGCGGTACGGGCCGCCCGCGCGGCCTTCCCCGGCTGGGCCGCCACCCCGCCCGCCGAGCGCGCCAAGCTGATCGGCGCGCTCCGCGACGGCCTCGCCGCCCGTGCCGAGGAGATCGCCGCGACGGTCACGGCCGAGCTCGGTGCGCCGCCGCAGCTCGCGTCCGCCGTCCACGCGGGTCTGCCGATCGCCGTGGCCGGTACGTACGCCGAACTCGCCGCCGCCCACTCCTTCGAGGAGAAGGTCGGCAACTCGACCGTCTACTCCGAGCCGGTCGGCGTCGTCGGCGCGATCACCCCGTGGAACTACCCGCTCCACCAGATCGTCGCCAAGGTCGCCCCCGCGCTCGCGGCGGGCTGCACCGTCGTCCTGAAGCCCGCAGAGGACACCCCGCTGACCGCCCAGCTCTTCGCCGAGGCGGTCCACGGCGCGGGCCTCCCGGCCGGGGTCTTCAACCTGGTCACCGGCCTCGGCCCGGTCGCCGGGCAGGCGCTCGCCGAGCACCCGGACGTCGACCTCGTCTCCTTCACCGGCTCGACCGCCGTCGGCCGCCGGATCGGCGCCCTCGCGGGCGGCGCGGTCAAGCGGGTCGCCCTGGAGCTCGGCGGCAAGTCCGCCAACGTGATCCTGCCGAGCGCCGATCTCGGCAAGGCCGTCGCCGTCGGCGTCGCCAACGTCATGGGCAACTCGGGCCAGACGTGCAGCGCCTGGACCCGGATGCTGGTCCACCGCGACCAGTACGACGAGGCGGTGGCGCTGGCCGCCGAGGCCGTCGCGAAGTACGTCCCCGGCGAGCGCGTCGGCCCGCTCGTCAACGCCAAGCAGCTTGAGCGGGTGCGCGGCTACATCGAGAAGGGCGTCGAGGAAGGGGCCCGGATCGTCGCGGGCGGCCCCGAGGCCCCGCGCGAGACCGGCTACTACGTCTCCCCGACGGTCTTCGCCGACGTCACCCCGGACATGACGATCGCCCAGGAGGAGATCTTCGGCCCGGTCGTCTCGATCCTGCGGTACGAGGACGAGGACGACGCCCTCGCCATCGCCAACGGGACGGTGTACGGGCTCGGGGGCGCCGTCTGGGGCGAGCAGGAGGCGGCCGTCGCCTTCGCCCGCCGCATGGACACCGGCCAGGTCGACATCAACGGCGGCCGCTTCAACCCGCTGGCCCCGTTCGGCGGCTACAAGCAGTCGGGCGTGGGGCGCGAACTCGGGGCGCACGGCCTCTCCGAGTACCTCCAGACCAAGTCCCTCCAGTTCTGACCCCCGCCGATCCGGCCCTTCGAAGCACCTGAGGAGCAAGACGCGTCATGAGCGTGGTCCGCGCCGCCTTCCTGCCCGCCGTCGGCTCTCCCCTGGAGATCGCCGGGATACGGCTGCCCGAGCCCGGCCCCGGCCAGGTCCGGGTCCGCCTCGCCGCCGCCGGGGTCTGCCACTCCGACCTCTCCCTCTCCAACGGCACCATGCGGGTGCCCGTCCCCGCCGTCCTCGGCCACGAGGGCGCCGGCACGGTCGTCGCCGTCGGCGAGGGCGTCACGCACGTCGCCCCCGGCGACGGCGTGGTCCTCAACTGGGCGCCGTCCTGCGGCGCCTGCCACCCGTGCTCGCTCGGCGAGGTCTGGCTCTGCGCCGACGCGCTGACCGGCGCAGGGAACCTCCACGCCACCACCGAGGACGGCACCGACCTCCACCCCGGGCTCAACGTGGCCGCCTTCGCCGAGGAGACCGTCGTCGCGGCGAAGTGCGTCCTGCCCGTCCCGGACGGCGTCCCGCTCACCGACGCGGCCCTCCTCGGCTGCGCCGTCCTCACCGGCTGGGGCGCGATCCACCACTCGGCACGGGTCCGGCAGGGCGAGACCGTCGTCGTGTACGGCGTCGGCGGCGTCGGCCTCGCCACCATCCAGGCCGCCCGGATCGCGGGCGCGTCGACGATCATCGCCGTGGACGTCTCGCCCGAGAAGGAGGCCCTGGCCCGGGCCGCCGGGGCGACCGAGTACGTCGTCGCATCCGAGACCACCGCCAAGGAGGTCCGGAAGCTGACGGGCGGCCAGGGCGCCGACGTGGCCGTCGAGTGCGTGGGCCGCGCCACCACCATCCGTACCGCCTGGGACTCCACCCGGCGCGGCGGCCGCACCACGGTCGTCGGCATCGGCGGCAAGGACCAGCAGGTCACCTTCCACGCCCTGGAACTCTTCCACTGGGGCCGGACGTTGTCCGGCTGCGTGTACGGCAACTCCGACCCCGCCAAGGACCTGCCCGTGCTCGCCGAGCACATCCGGGCCGGCCGCCTCGACCTGGGCGCGCTGGTCACCGAACGCATCACCCTGGACGGCATCCCGGGCGCCTTCGACAACATGCTCGCGGGCAAGGGCGGCCGGGCGCTGGTCGTCTTCTAGCGGCCCTCGGTGGAATCGACGCTCTCGGCCGGCGCCTCCTGCTCGGACGGAGGCTTCGGCCGGGAGCGCGAGACCGCCACACCCGCCAGGCACAGCGCACCGCCCGCGAGCGTCAGCAGGCCCGGCAGCTCCCCGAGGAACACCCACGCCATGAGGACCACGAGCGCCGGTACGGCGTAGGTCGTCGCGCCCATGCGGCCTGCGGTCGTACGGGCCAGGGCGTAGGCCCAGGTCGTGAAGGCGAGAGCGGTCGGGAAGACCCCGAGGTACACCATGTTCAGGGTCGCCGGGAGCGGCGCCCGGGCCGCCTCGTCGACCAGCTGACCGGCGAACGGCAGGCACGCCACCGCGCCGACGAGGCACCCGAAGGTCGTGACCTGGAGGGCGCTGCCGTGCGCCAGGGCCGGCTTCTGGGCGACGACACCGCCCGCGTACGCGATCGCCGCCACCAGGCAGAGCAAGACGCCGAGCACGGAGGCGTGGCCCTCGCCCGACATGGAGAGCCCGACGGCCACCGCGCCCGCGAAGGACACCGCCATGCCCGCGACCAGTCGGGGCGGCAGCTTCTCGCCGAGGAACCGGGCGCCGAGCAGGGCGATCAGGATCGGCCCGATGTTCACGACCATCGCGGCCGTGCCCGCGTCGACCTCCTGCTCGCCCCAGTTGAGCGCCACCATGTACGCGCCGAACCACAGGACCCCGGAGACCGCGATCCCCGGCCACGCCGCCCGGGGCGGCAGCCCCTCCCGACGGACCAACAGGACCACGCCGAGGACCAGGGCCCCGGAGAGGAGTCGGCCGAGGGCCAGCGCGCCGGGGGAGTAGGCCTCCCCGGCGCTGCGGATCGAGACGAAGGCGGAGGCCCACAGGACGACGGTGACGCCGGCGGCGGCGATCGCCAGGCGCGAGCCGGCGTGGGATGTGGGGGACGCGGGGGACGTGGCGGGGGAGTCGGTCATGGGGTGACCGTAGGCCCCGGACCCTTCGGCGCTCACCGCAATATCGCCGGGTCGATGCCCAGCGCCTCCTGGAGCGCGCGCTCCCCGACGGGGGTCACCTTCACCGCGCGCTCCGAGCCGATCCGTACGCACCAGCCGCTCTCCAGGGCATGGGCGCAGAGCGTCGCGCCCGCGATCCCGGCGAGATGCGGCTTGCGCTCGGTCCAGTCGAGACAGCCGCGGGCGATCGGCCGCCGGCCCCGGGGCGCGAGCGGGATGCCGTGCTCCCCGAACCACTCGACGCCCCGGTCGGTGAGCGCGAACCCGGTGTCCTGGCGCAGCAGTCCGCGCGCGGTCATGGCCTCGGTGATCGTGATCCCGAGCCTCCCCGCGAGATGGTCGTAGCAGGTACGGCCACGGGCCATCGCCCGCCCGGCCCCCGCCGCGCCGAGCGTCGCCGGCGGTCCGGTGAGCGCGGGCTGTGACCGTGCGGCGAGGTCCTCCACGAGATGCGCGATCCCCGGGTCGGCGAGCCGGACGTACCGGTGCCGTCCCTGTCGCTCCTCCGCGAGCACCCCGCCCGCGACGAGCTTCCCGAGGTGCTCGCTGGCGGTCGACGGCGCCACGCGCGCGTGCCGCGCCAACTCCCCTGCGGTCCAGGCCCGCCCGTCGAGCAGAGCGAGTACGAAGGCGGCACGGGTCTCGTCGGCGAAGAGCGCGGCGAGCGCGGCCAGGTCTTTGGATGCCATGCGTCCAGGATCGCGCGACTACCGTTCGGCGACGGCCGAAGCGTCCTTCCCCGGGGCCACCCCCGCCTTCCCCCGGGCCGCCCCAGCCTCCCCTCGGGCCACCGCAGCCTCGTACTGCATCGCCAGCCCGTCGAGTAGCGCCCGCAGGCCCGTGTCGAAGGCGCCCTCGTCGACCTTCTGGCGGTGTTCCGCGAGGAGATGGGCCTGGCCGAGGTGGGGGTAGTCGGCCGGGTCATAGGCCGCCTCGTCGTCGACGAAGCCGCGCGCGAAGGAGCCCAGGGCCGAGCCGGTGACGAAGTAGCGCATCAGCGCGCCGATGTACGTCGCCTGAGCCGGGGGCCAGCCGGCCCGGACCATCGCGCCGAAGACCGCGTCGGCGACCCGCAGGCCCGCCGGGCGGCGGCCCGGGCCCTGGGCGAGGACCGGGACGATGTTCGGGTGGTCGGCGAGGGCGGCGCGGTACGAGGCTGCCCAGTCGTGCAGGGCCGTACGCCAGTCACGGTCGTCGCCCTCCTCGAACATCGACAGGTCGACTTTCGCGCTGACCGCGTCGGCGACCGCGTCCAGGATCTCGTCCTTGGTGCGGAAGTGGTTGTAGAGGGACGGCCCGCTGACTCCGAGTTCGGCCGCCAGCCGCCGCGTCGAGAGCGCCGCGAGGCCCTCGGCGTCCACGAGCGCGCTCGCCGTCTCGACGATGCGTTCTCTGCTCAGGAGGGGCTTGCGCGGTCGGGCCATGGCGCACATAGTAGGCCTGCGCAGCAGAAACTAGCAGTGCTAATTAAACCCTCCCTCCCAGTCGTTCTCCTAAGGTCGGTGGCGTCGTGAACCTGGAGCTCAGCGAGGAACAGGAAGCCGTGCGGCGGCTCGCCGAGGACTTCGTCGCCCGCGAGGTCGCCCCGCACGTCGTCGCGTGGGACCGGGCCGAGAACGTGGACCGGGCGATCGTGAAGAAGCTGGGGGCCGTCGGCTTCCTCGGCCTGACGATCCCGGAGGAGTACGGCGGTTCGGGCGGCGACCACCTCTCCTACTGCCTCGTCACCGAGGAGCTCGGCCGCGGCGATTCCTCCGTGCGCGGCATCGTCTCCGTCTCGCTCGGCCTCGTCGCCAAGACCATCGCCTCCTGGGGCGACGAGGAGCAGAAGCGGACCTGGCTGCCCCGGCTCGCCTCCGGCGAGGCCCTCGGCTGCTTCGGTCTCACCGAGCCCGGCACAGGCTCGGACGCCGGCAACCTCGCCACCAGGGCCGTACGCGAGGGGGGCGCGTACGTCGTCAACGGCTCGAAGATGTTCATCACCAACGGCACCTGGGCCGACGTGGTCCTGCTCTTCGCCCGTACCGGAGACGCCCCCGGCCACAAGGGTGTCTCCGCCTTCCTCGTCCCCACCGACACCCCAGGCCTCACCCGCCGCACCATTCACGGCAAGCTCGGTCTGCGCGGCCAGGCGACCGCCGAACTGGTCCTGGAGGACGTGCGCGTCCCCGCCTCCGCGATGCTCGGCCCCGAGGGCAAAGGTTTCTCCGTCGCCATGTCCGCCCTCGCCAAGGGCCGGATGTCGGTCGCCGCAGGCTGCGTCGGCATCGCGCAGGCCGCCCTCGACGCCGCCGTGCGGTACGCCGGGGAGCGCGAGCAGTTCGGCAAGCCCATCGCCTCGTACCAGCTGGTGCAGGAGCTGATCAGCGACATCGCCGTCGACGTGGACGCCGCCCGGCTGCTGACCTGGCGGGTCGCCGACCTGATCGACCGCGGCCAGGACTTCGCCACCGCCGCCTCCAAGGCCAAGCTGTACGCCTCCGAGGCCGCCGTGCGCGCGGCGAACAACGCCCTCCAGGTCTTCGGCGGCTACGGCTACATCGACGAGTACCCGGTCGGCAAGCTGCTGCGCGACGCGCGCGTGATGACGTTGTACGAGGGCACGAGCCAGATCCAGAAGCTGATCATCGGGCGCGCGCTGACGGGCGTGTCGGCGTTCTGAGTGGCGTGTCGGCGTTCTGAGTACAGAGCGGGACGCGGCTGAGTATCCGGACGGATGTGGCCCGCGCCACATCCGCCGGATGCTGGGGTCATGAGCGACACACCGGTCAAGCAGCAGAACACGGCCGCCTACCACCTGCAGGCCGTCATCTCCTTCGGGCTCGCGCTCGCGGCCGTGGGCATCGGCATCTTCAATCTGGAGGCGGACGCCTGGGTGCGGTCCTTCCTCGCCATCGCCGTCCTCTACCTCACGACCTCCGCCTTCACCCTCGCCAAGGTCGTCCGCGACCGGCAGGAGGCGGGCCAGATCGTCAGCCGGGTCGACCAGGCCCGGCTGGAGAAGCTCCTCGCCGAGCACGACCCCTTCCAGAAGCTCTGAGGCTAAGCGCTTGCTCAGCTTCGTTGTATGGTGTTCGTCCTGACGGCTGGAGAAGGGGCGAACCATGAGCGTCGCTGAGGAGACGCCCGGCGGCGAGGACGCGCCGTGGGGCGAGGTCACGCCCGAGGCGGCCAGGCGGCTGCTCGTCGCGGCCGTCGAGGCGTTCGCCGAGCGCGGCTACCACGCCACCACGACCCGGGACATCGCCGGCCGCGCCGGCATGAGCCCGGCCGCGCTCTACATCCACTACAAGACCAAGGAAGAGCTGCTCCACCGGATCAGCCGCATCGGCCACGACAAGGCCCTGGAGATCCTCCGGGACGCCGCCGACGGCGAGGGCGCGGCGGGCGAGCGGCTCGCCGACGCCGTACGGTCCTTCGTGCGCTGGCACGCCGAGCGGCACACCACGGCGCGGGTCGTCCAGTACGAGCTCGACGCCCTCGGGCCCGAGCACCGCACCGAGATCGTGGCGCTGCGCCGGGAGTCCGACGCCACCGTGCGCCGGATCATCAACGAGGGCGTGGCGGCGGGGGAGTTCGACGTGCCGGACGTCGCGGGCACGACCGTCGCGGTGCTTTCGCTCTGCATCGACGTCTCGCGCTGGTTCAACACCCAGGGCCGCCGGACGCCGGACGAGGTCGGCGCGCTCTACGCCGACCTCGTGCTGCGGATGGTCGGCGCTCAGAAGTAGTAGCGCGAGACCGACTCGGCGACGCAGACCGGCTTGTCGCCGCCCTCGCGCTCCACCGTCACGGTCGCGGTCACCTGGACCCCGCCGCCGGCCTCCGTCACCTCGGTCAGGACGGCCCCGGCGCGCAGCCGAGAGCCGACGGGCACGGGGGCGGGGAAACGGACCTTGTTGGTCCCGTAGTTGAGGCCCATCTTCATGCCCTCGACGCGCATGATCTGCGGGACCAGGGTGGGCAGCAGCGAGAGCGTCAGATAGCCGTGCGCGATGGTCTTCCCGAACGGCCCGCCGGCCGCCCGTTCCGGGTCCACGTGGATCCACTGGTGGTCACCGGTCGCGTCGGCGAACAGATCGATCCGCTTCTGCTCGATCTCCAGCCATTCGCTGTGTCCCAGCTGCTCGCCGACGGCGGCACGCAGCTCTTCGGCGGAGGTGAAGATCCTCGGCTCAGCCATGTTTCCCTCGTCCCTTCGTGAACCTGTGACTCCTGCGTACGGTGTTTCTAAGCGCTTGCTCAGCATGTGGGGCGGGGGGCCCGCTGTCAACGGACCGTAGGGCCCGAACAGTAGGGTTCGAAGGGTGCCCCAGATTCCCGAGAAGGTTCACGAACTCACCGTCGGCCAGCTGTCCGCCCGTAGCGGGGCCGCGGTGTCCGCCCTGCACTTCTACGAGACCAAGGGCCTGATCCGCAGCCGCCGTACGAGCGGCAACCAGCGCCGCTACGGCCGTGACACCCTCCGCCGGGTCGCCTTCATCCGGGCCGCGCAGCGCGTCGGCATCCCGCTGGCGACCATCCGTACCGCCCTCGCCGAACTCCCCGAGGAGCGCACGCCCACCAACGAGGACTGGGCACAGCTCTCGGCGGCGTGGCGCACGGAGCTGGACGAACGGATCAAGCAGCTCGGGCGGCTGCGGGACCATCTGAGCGACTGCATCGGCTGCGGGTGCCTGTCCCTGCGCAAATGCGTCCTGTCCAACCCCGACGACGTGATCGGCGAACAGCTCACCGGCTCGCGCCTGATGGGGGAGCGCCGCAAGGCGTAGGGCCTCTCGTCCCGAGGACGGCGAAGAGGGGCCCGCCACCCCCGTGGACGGGCCCCTCGGTCTCATGGCTCTCGGCTTCCGCCGGTCACTCGTACTCGGTGCCGCCCTTGCGGGTCAGGTACGCCGGGCTGACCGCCTTGGCGATGGCGCGGCCGCCGACGACCGGGCTGTACCGCTCCGTGACGGGGCGGATCACGACCCCCTCGCGCAGGTGCAGCTCGCGCCCGGACACGGTCTCCCGCCCGCTGGCCAGCTCGAGCACGGTCGCCGGGTCGTACGGACCGGTGTACAGCCGCGGTACGAGGGGCAGTTCGCCGGCCTCCAGGACCTCGGCCGGGTCCAGCCACCGCACATGGCCGTCGATCTCAGCCGATACGTCGAAGACCGCGTAACCGAGGTCCTCGCCGCGGGCGTTCGCGCCGTAGCCGAGGTCCTGAACCCCCGCTCCGTACACCTCGCCGAACAGCCCGACCCTGCGTGCGCCCAGGCGGGCGGCGAGCCGCGCCGCGACCTCGGGGACGCCGTGGCCGATGACGGCCCGCCAGTACAGGTTCCGCGGGTCCTCCTGGAGCGCCAGGCCCTTGGAGCCGAAGCCCTTCGAGGAGACCTGGACGCGCCCGTCCTCGGCGAAGTACGTGGCGAGGCAGGCCGAACCGTGCAGCTTCTCGGTCAGGACCACCGGCTCGCCGGGCTCGAAGATGCCCGGATACCGCTGGAGGTTCTCGATGTCGACCCACGACAGCAGGTCGGGCGCGACCTCCACGTCCCCGCTCATCGTCGGCGGGATAGGCGGCACCCACTTCGTGATCCCGAGCAGCTCGGCGAAGTCGGTCCCCTCGGAGGCCGCCGCGACCAGGTCCACGTCCGCCAGCGCCTTCGGGCGGCACACGATGCCCTGCGACACCTCACCGCGAAGCCGCACCGCCTTGACGCGGTCCGAGGCCTTCCCGGCGAGGCGCCCGGTCAGGCCGAGTTCGTCGACGAGCGCGGCGGGCAGCACGGCCTGCTCCGGAATGTAGACGGCGACATCGCCACTGCGGTACGCGCCCTTCGCCACGACGGCGCGGTAGAGGCCCACTTGGGCGAGCTCCAGCGCGTCGGCGTTCGGATGGACGTGGACGGCCAGGGTTTCGGCGGTGACGCGCAGCGTCGACATGTCAGTGCTCCGGAGACTCGGTTGGCGTTCTCGTCGCAGGACACTCTGCGGGAACGGAACGAGCCGGGGCCACCGAATTGTGCGGGCCCTTCAGCCGGCGGTGCCGACCGCGGCCGTGACGAGCTGGGCGTTGGAGTCCGCGCGGCTGCCGTCGGGCAGCAGCAGCGTGTCCTCGAGACCGATCCGCGTGTCCAGGCCGAGGCGGCGGGCAAGCCGCAGGACGGGCCAGGCGCCGGCGTCCTCGCCGTGGAGGAGGACCGGGCGCCCGTGGGCGGAACCGGCCAGGGTCGCGAGGAGCGCGAGGGCCGTGGACTCGGCGGTCGCGGAGTCGGGATCGGTCACCTCCGCCAGGATCCGCAGCACGCGGGGCGCCAGCGGTGAGCCGAGGAACCGCGCGGGGCCGTCCGTACCGGACCACAGGCCCGCCTCCACGCCCACGCCCCGCTCCAGGAGCGCGGCCGCGAGCTCATCGGCGCCCGGCTCGTGCCAGTTCACGGACGCGTGGTCGGGCAGGACCGTCCAGGCCCGGACGCGCTCCACCCGCCGTACGGGATCGGGCTCGGCCCAGGCCCCCGTCGTCACGCCCACCGGTACGTCGACGGCGCCCCTGATCGCCGTCAGGGTCTCCGCGAGGACCCGGGGCGACAGCGTGTCGCTCCCGCACGGCGTCCTGGGGTGCACATGGACGTCCCGCGCCCCCGCCGCGACCGCCCGCGCGGCCTCCTCGGCCATCGCACCGGGCGACATCGGCACCGCGGCCGAATCCCCGGGCCCGCGTGTCCCGTTCAGACAGACCTGGATCACGATGTTCCCCCGTGTCCCCCGTTACCCCGTTGCTCGTCGATCACCGTCGCTGATCACACACCGTCGCCGGCCACACACTCATGACGCACCGTTCCTCATGCCACCGACGCCAGCCGGGACACCGCCCCGCTCCCGTCCCGGGCGCGTGTCAGCGCCCCGGTCGTCAGGACCGCCCGGGGCACGACCACGCCGCACGCCCCGCACACGGGGCCGAACCACGGCTCGTCGACCAGATCCGGCCGCCACTCGATACGGTCCCCCGCGCACACCGGGCAGTGGTCCCGGGGCGCGGACTCCAGGGCGGTGATCAGCCGCCGCAACACCTCGGCCAGCGGCTCCGAGGGATGCACCGCCGGGTCGTCGCAGCGCGCGACCCCGTTGCCACCCCACGTCCGCCGGTGCCAGTCGTCGAGCGCGCCCGGCCGGCGCAGCCCCTCGTGCTTCTCGCGCCGCCGTCGCGCCGCGAACTCCTTCTCGTACGCGAGCCACACCGCCCGCGCCTCCTCCAACTCCTCCAGCGCGGCCACCAGCCGCCCCGGATCGAGCTCCCGGTCCTCGGGCCCGAACCTGTGCCGGTGGCACAAGTGGTCCCAGGTCGCACGGTGCCCGTACGGAGCGAACCGCTCCAGGCACTTACGCAGCGAGTACCTCCGCAGCGCCGTATCACTCCCGGTATCGCGCACCTGTCTCGCAAGACTCCGGAAACCCGCCATGGCTCCGCACCTCCGTCGCTCGTACTTCGGCGTCAAGGACGTTATGGAATGGACGAACGACCGGCCCTTCGTGTTCCATCGAAAATTCGATGGGGCCCATCAGAGGCGCACGGGGGGAGTCTGATGCAGGACGTACGAGAGAGCCTCGCGGCCAATCCGGCCCTTCCTGAGCACCTGTTCGAACGCCTTGCGGCGACCGGCGACGAGGACGTCCGCTACGCCCTGGCCTGCCGCGACGACCTGACCGAGGCCCAGGCACGTACCCTGCGCGCGCACGACGACGCGGACCTGTGGACCCTCGTCGCGCGCGGCAAGGTCCCCTGGGCCGAGGTACCGCGTGACGACCCCGCCCTGCTCCTTGCCGCCGCCCAGGCCGGGACGGCACCGGAGGCGGCGATACGGGAACTCGCCCGTCACCCGGATCCCGAGGTCCGCGCCGAAGTAGCCGACCACGGCACGGGTCTCCCGCCCGAGGTCCTGGCCGCCCTCGCCCGCGACCCCGACCCGACCGTCGCCGAGCGGGCCGCCGAGGTTCCCGAGCTGCCCGCCGACCTCGCCGCGGAACTCGCCCGCCACGCGCACGTGCCCGTCCGCGTGAGCCTCGCGGGCAATGACCGCGTCCCGCCCTCCCTGCTCGCCGCCCTCCTCGCCGACGGTGGCCGGCCCGCGCCCACCCGCTGCGGGGCGTGCGGGCGGCAGGCCGAGGGCTGCGCCGACCACACGCCGGGCGTCCGCCGCATCCGGCTCGCTGCGGCCGCCAACCCTTCCGTACCGCCCGCCGCTCTGGAGGCCTTCCTCGACGCTCAGGAAGCCGAGGAAGGTCAGGAAGCCGAGGAAGCCGCGACCGTCTGGCTGCTCGCCGACATCGCGGAGCGGACCGACCTCCCGGTCTCCCTCCACACGCGCCTGGCGGCCCATCCCGACGCGTTCGTACGGAAGGCCCTCGCGCGCAACCCGAGCATCGGCGAATCCCTGCTTCTCCGGCTCGCCGACGACCCCGATCTCATTGTCCGCCTGGCGGTCTCGGAGAACCCGGCCGTCCCGCTCGCCCGGCTCACCGCGGACGCGGGCCGCCGTCGGCTCCCGCGCGAGCCGCTGCCCCGGATCCTCGCCGCCACCGACGCCGAGCTCGCGAACCTGGCGGCGAGCCGGGTGGCCCAGGTCCGGGCGCTCGTCGCCGCCCGCCCCGACCTTCCGCCGGCCCTCGCCGACCGGCTCGCCGCCGACGCCGACCTCGGGGTCGTCCGGCGCGTCGCACCGCACCCCGGGCTCACCGAGGACCGGCTCACTGACCTGGTCGAACGCCACGGGCAGCCCGTGTACGGGGCCGTCGCGGGGAACCCCGGCTGCACCGGCGCGCTGCTGCGCCGGATGGCCAGGGACGCGGGCCCCGCGCGCAAGGCCGTCCGCCCGATCGCGGCGCACCCCGCCCTGCCGCCGGACGTCGTCGAGGACCTGCTCACGCACCCGGACCCGAAGGTCGCCCGAGCGGCCGCGGAGCACCCCGCGCTGCCCGTGGCGACGATGGAGCGCCTGCTCGCCCGCGCGTCAGAGAGCTGACCTACGCGAGAACCGACCTACGCGAGCGGGCCTACGCGAGCGGACCTACGCGAGAGCCGACCTACCGCCCCCCGATCCGCCCCGCCGACACCACGAGCCGCGCCAGCTCCGGGTGGCAGATGTCACTGTGCTCGCCGACCACCTGCGCCGCGTCGACGCTCACGCACCCCGACGTCGGGAGGCCGTCGCGCAGGGCGCGGGGCAGGGGGATGGCGGGGGTGTTCGGGACGGCCTGGATGCCGTCGTGGCCGATGGCCATCCAGCGCTTGTCGGTGTCGAGCAGGGAGTCGGCGTCCCTGGCCAGGCGGGAGGCCAGGGGGTAGAAGACCCGCAGCGCGGTGTCGTGGCGGGAATAGCAGGCCACCACCGGGCCCTCGACCCGGCGCTGGAGGTCACGCAGGGAGCCGCCCCGCCCCGGATCGTGGGGCAGGCGCGCCGCGAACGCGTAGTGCGAGAAGGCGCCTTGGAGCAGCGTCAGCGACGCCACGTTCCGCGTCCCGGAGGGCAGTCCGCGCAGCGCGTACGCGACGAGTCGGGCGCCGAAGCTGTGGCCGACGAGGTGGAACCGCAGACCGGGGGAGGAACGGGCGACCTCGCCGAGGAGCGGGCCGAGGCCGCGCTCGCCGACAACTCCGGCCCGTCGCTTCATCGTGTAGTAGGTGGCCTGGCGCAGCGCCTCCTTCGCGCCCTTCCAGTACCGCGCCAGTCTCCCGCCGAACGCCTCGCGCGGGGTCGGTACGGTCCCCGGACCCGCCTCCTCCTCCAGCGCGTCGGTGAACATCGCGCAGACCGCCACCGTGTCCGCGAGCAGGAAGTCGGGCACGGTCCGACCGTTGTCGAGGAAGCCCTGCGCGCCGGTGGTGTCGGTCAGTGTCCGGAGCAGCTCCCCGAACTCGGCGAACGCCGCCTCGTCGTCCGGCTGTTCGGCGAGCAGCGTGGCGATCCGCCCCACCACCGCCTCCTTGCCCGGGTGCACGGCCGTCACGGACTCGAAGTCGGGGATCGGTTCGTCCGAGAACATCATCGACGGCCACACCACCCCCGCGTACCCGACGCGTGCGCCCGGCCCCAGCACGTCCGGGAACGGGGCGAAGAACCGGTCGTACAACCCGTTCGCCACGGAAGGGGTGTTGTTCCACCCGTGGGCGAACACCACCAGATCCGTGACGCCTTGGGCAGCCAGGCGGGCGAGCGCCTCGCGCCCGCCCGCCTGCCCGTCGCCGTCCTTGTCGAAGGTGATCGCCCGGTACGGCTCCACACTCATCCCGGCCATGGTCTGCCCGTCCCTCCGCGTCGAGGAAGCACTCCGAGGGAGCGCTCCGAGAAGCACTCCGAGGAAGCGCTCTGAGGAAGCGTTCGGAGGAAGCCCCTGAGGTGACTTCTCCCGCGTCAGCATCCTGCGCGCACGGAGGGACGGCCAGGCTTTCAGCGCAGGCGCGCCGCCGAGATCTCGGGGAAGTGGACGAGCACGTCGTACGAGGTGGCGAGGCGCACCGCCGCCTGGTTGCCCGGCCACGGGTACGCGGTGCCGACGAGCCAGGCCGGCCGGTGCACGTTCAGCCAGCTCCGGGCCGCGGGCGTCGTCGTCCGCAGGTCCAGGTAGAAGGGGCGCTGGGAGACCCGGTCCAGGGTCTCGGCACTGCTGTCCCCGTCACCCGGAAGCCCGACCGTGAAGCTCTTGATCGGTTCGCCCGGCGCCTCCGTGTCGTGCGCGTTGAACGAGCCCCTCGCGAACGAGGCGCCCACGCTCACATAGTCCCGGCCCAGCGCGTCGCGCATGAAGGCCCCCTGGAGGCGCGGGTACTGGTCCGGCTTCGTCGTCTCGTAGCCGACGTGGCCGTTGTGCGCGGAGAGCAGCATCCGGTCGCCGGTCGCCCGCTGCCACCACACGGTGTTCTCGGCCATGATCCGGTCGCGGTACAGCATCGCGTCGGCGATCCCTCCGGGGCTGGACACGTCGTGCGCCAGCTCGGTGCCGACCTGGGAGATCGCGCGGGCGTTCTGCACCATCCAGGTGTGCTTCTCGCGGTCCCGGCCGGGCTTCTGACGCTCGAGCAGGGCCAGCGCGCGGTTCACGTCCGACGCCATCCGACGCCGCTCCTCCAGCGGCCTGGCCATGTACGCGTTCATCCAGGAGTCGACGGAACCGACCGGCCGCGAGGTCCGGTACAGCTCCTGGAAGCGCGGCAGCAGCCGGGGATACGTGGCCGCCACATAGCCGGTGACCTCGTCGAAGAGCTCCGGCCCCGCGTAGCCCAGGTCGTTGCCCATGAACCGCACCTGGTGGTCGGGGTGGCGCAGATTGTGCTGCCGCATCCAGGTGATCAGGTCGAGGTACTCCTCGGTGTTCCAGAAGCGGTACGCGTTCTGGAACTCCTCGGCCATGATCCGCTTCGGGTCGCCCTTGCCGAACCGTACGTAGTCGTCGATGCGCAGCCCGGCGGACCAGTTGGCCTCCAGGGCGAAGGTGGTGAAACCCTTCTTCTCCACCAGGTGCTCGAAGATCCGGTGCTTGGTCTCGAAGAACTCGGCCGAGCTGTGCGTCGCCTCGCCGATCCCGACGACCTTGGCCGAGCCGATCATCCGGTCCAGCGGGCGCAGGTCGGTCAAGGGGCGGGCGCTGTGGGCGAGTTCACGGGCGGGGTCGGGCGTCGCCACCGAGGCGTCCGCCCGCGCGGCACCGGCCGGGGCGAGCGCGGCGAGGCAGAGGGCTACGGCCGCGCCCACCAGCGGTAAACGGCGGTTTCGAGTGATCGTTTTCATGGGGCAAGCCTGGCGGCGGTGGACCGACCGCCGCCAACCTGCCCACACCCCGACCGAACCGGGGGATATCCCCCGTAATCCCCGTCGTCCGCTCTATCCTCCGTCACCTGTACAGCAGGTACTCCCTCCGCACCGCCCGGAACGCGGCCAGGTCCGCGCCCCACGCCCCCACGACCTCGTCCGTGTCCGCGCCCGCGTCGATCAGGGTCCGCACCCGCGTCGAGCCCGTCAGCTTGTCGATCCAGTTGTCCGGGCGCCACGCGAAGCCGCTCCACGCGCGCGTGGCGCTGACGAGGAGCCCGATCCCGGTCCGTACGGGGTCGAAGGCGGCCCGGTCGTGCACCTGCACCTGCACCCCACCCACCGTCTTCCCCTGGAACTTGGAGAACGTCGGGGCGAAGTACGCCTCCCGGAACCGCACCCCGGGCAGCCCGAGCCCGTTCGCGGCCTCCGCCCACCGCCGGTCGATCCCCTCCGCGCCGAGCAGCTCGAAGGGGCGGGTGGTACCGCGCCCCTCGGAGAGGTTGGTGCCCTCGAAGAGGCAGGTGCCGGAGTAGACGAGCGCGGTGTCGGCCGTCGGCATGTTCGGGCTCGGCGGCACCCACGGCAGCCCGGTCGCGTCGAAGAAGTCCGCGCGCCGCCACCCCGACATCCGCACGGTCTCCAGCTCCACCGGCCGGGCCAGGAACTCCGCGTTGAACAGCAGCGCCAGCTCCGCGACCGTCATTCCGTGCGCCTGCGCGATCGGCTCGCGCCCCACGAAGGTCGCGAACGCGCGGTCGAGGACCGGGCCGAGCGCGGCCCGCCCGGTCACCGGGTTCGGCCGGTCCAGGACGACGAACCGTTTCCCCGCCAGTTCGGCCGCCACCATGCAGTCGTAGAGCGTCCAGATGTACGTGTAGAAACGGGCGCCGGCGTCCTGGATGTCGAAGACGACGGTGTCCACGCCCGAGGCCGTGAAGACGTCCGCGAGCGGCTGCCCGCTCTTCAGGTACGTGTCGTAGACGGGCAGCCCGGTCGCCGGGTCGTCGTACCGGCCCTCGGAGCCGCCGGCCTGCGCCGTGCCCCGGAAACCGTGCTCGGGGCCGAAGACCGCCACCAGGTCCACCCGGTCGTCGGCGTGCATGACGTCGACGATGTGTCGGACGTCTGCGGTGATCCCCGTCGGGTTGGTGACGACGCCGACGCGCTCTCCCGCGAGCGCCCGGTACCCGTCGGCGGCCAGCCGCTCGAATCCGGTACGGACCCGCCGGCCGCCGCCCCCGTCGTGCGCCTCGGCCGCCGGGGCGGCCACCGCGCCGATCCCGAGGGCGCCGCCGGCGGCCAGCAGACCGCGTCTCGACAGGCTCGACAGGTTCGACTCGCTCGAAAGGCTCATGCGGAAACCTCCTTGATCGCCTTCCCTGACATGGCCACGCACGCTAGCGCTCCTGACCGCCCCAGGGAACGAGGCGTGCGCAGGGGATCGCAGGGGACTTTCGCGACGACATACCGACTGGTTAGTCTGCCCGTACTGTCGCAACGGAGAGGCGGGTCCCGATGAGTACGGTGCAGGGTTCTGGAGTGGTCGTCACGGGTGCGGGCGGCGGGATCGGGGCCGCGCTCGCGCGCCGGTTCGCCGCCGAGGGCGCCCGGGTCGTCGTCAACGACCTCGACCCCGACCGCGCCAAGGCCGTCGCCGAGGAGATCGGCGCCGCCGCCGTCGCCGTCCCGGGCGACGCGTCGGAGATCGTCGAGGAGGCCCGCGAGGCGCTCGGCGGCACCGTCGACGTGTGGTGCGCCAACGCCGGGCTCGCCTCGGGCGGCGACGCCTTCGCCGACGAGGCCGTCTGGGCCGCCGCGTGGGACGTCAACGTCATGGCCCATGTCCGCGCGGCCCGCGCCTTGCTGCCCGACTGGCTGGAGCGCGGCAGCGGCCGCTTCGTCTCGACCGTCTCCGCCGCCGGGCTGCTCACGATGGTCGGCGCGGCTCCGTACAGCGTCTCCAAGCACGGCGCGTACGCCTTCGCCGAGTGGCTCTCCCTCACCTACCGCCACCGGGGCCTCAAGGTCCACGCGATCTGCCCGCAGGGCGTGCGTACGGACATGCTCACCGCCGCCGGATCGGCGGGCGAACTCGTCCTCGCCCCGACCGCGATCGAGCCCGAGGACGTGGCCGACTCCCTCCTCGACGCCATCGAGGCCGACCGCTTCCTCGTCCTCCCGCACCCCGAGGTCGCCGGCTTCTACCAGGCCCGCGCCACCGACCCCGAGCGCTGGCTCGGGAACATGAACCACATCCAGCGCAAGTGGGAGGGCGACCACGCATGACAGCGCCCGAGTCCCTCTACGCCGCTAAGCCCTGGCTCGCCCAGCTCTCCGAGGCCCAGCGCGCCCCGATATCCCCGCCCGCCACCCCGCTGCACGCCTTCCGTGCCGCCGTCGCCCGGGCCCCCGAGCACCCGGCCCTCGCCTACTTCGACGGGCGGCTGACCTACCGCGAGACCGACGCGCTCTCCGACTCCGTCGCCGGGCACCTCGCCGCGCGCGGTCTCGCCAAGGGCGACCGGGTCGCGATCATGCTCCAGAACAGCCCGCACTTCGTCCTCGCCCTGCTCGGCGCCTGGAAGGCGGGCGCGACCGTCGTCCCGCTCAACCCCATGTACAAGGCGGGCGAGGTCGGGCACGCCCTGCGGGACTCCGGGGCCACCGCCGTGGTCTGCTCCGACCGCGCCTGGGCGAGCTTCCTGCGGGAGACCACCGCCGACACCTCCGTACGGATCGCCCTCACGGCCTGCGAACGCGACCTCCAGACCCGCGACGACCCGCGCGTCCTCGACTTCGAGCGGGTGGAGACGGAGGCCGATGACCTCCTCGCCGTCGCCCGCGCCGGACACCCCGCCCCTGGAGGCCGCGAGCTCACCGCCGAGGACGTGGCCCTGATCAGCTACACCTCGGGCACCAGCGGCACCCCCAAGGGCGCCCTCAACCTCCACCGGGGCATCGCCCACAACGCCGAACGCCAGCGCACCGGACACCCCGTACCGGAAGGCGCGGGCTACTTCGCGCTCGCCCCGCTCTTCCACATCACCGGCCTCGTCTGCGAGCTTGCCGCCTGCTTCGGCAACGCCGGCACCCTCGTCCTCGCCTACCGCTTCGACGCCGGCGTCGTCCTCGACGCCTTCCTCGAACACCGCCCCGCCTACACCGTCGGCCCCTCCACCGCCTTCATGGCCCTCGCGGCGCACCCCGGCGCGACCCGCGACCACTTCGCCTCCTTCCTGGTCGTCTCCTCGGGCGGCGCCCCCGTCCCGCCGGCCCTGGTGGAGAAGTTCCGCGCGGGCTTCGGCCCGTACATCCGTAACGGCTACGGGCTCACCGAGTGCACCGCCCCCTGCGCCGCCGTACCGCCCGAGAAGGAGGCCCCGGTCGACCCCGCCTCCGGCACCCTCTCCGTCGGCGTCCCCGGACCCGACACGGTCGTCCGGATCCTCGACGAGACCGGCGCCGAGGTGCCCTTCGGCGAACACGGCGAGATCGCCGTGCGCGGCCCGCAGGTCGTCCCCGGCTACTGGCGGCTCCCCGAGGCCACCGCCACCACGTTCCCCGAAGGGGAACTGCGGACCGGGGACATCGGCTTCATGGACGCGGACGGCTGGCTCTACGTCGTCGACCGCAAGAAGGACATGATCAACGCCTCCGGCTTCAAGGTCTGGCCCAGGGAGGTGGAGGACGTCCTCTACACCCACCCGGACGTCCGCGAGGCAGCCGTCGTCGGCATCCCGGACGCCTACCGGGGCGAGACGGTCAAGGCGTACGTGAGCCTGCGTCCGGGCTCCGCCGTGGAGCCGGCGGAGCTGTCCGCGTACTGCGAGCAGCGGCTCGCCGCGTACAAGT
This sequence comes from Streptomyces sp. NPDC058579, assembly GCF_042718575.1. Classification (NCBI taxonomy): domain Bacteria; kingdom Bacillati; phylum Actinomycetota; class Actinomycetes; order Kitasatosporales; family Streptomycetaceae; genus Streptomyces; species Streptomyces sp. NPDC058579. The sequence goes on along the minus strand of NZ_JBHXPI010000009.1, from coordinate 111,310 downwards.
ACCCGCGCGAGGTCGAGATCCTGGCGGAGCTGCCCAAGACGACAAGTGGGAAGATCCTCAGGAGGGAACTCCGTTCCCACCGGTAGACACGACACACGGCACACCACACATCACCACACCACGGTGATCACTTTGGAAGGCGGCGGCGCATGGCCAGGACGACGGACGGGAGCGGTACCCCCGTCCCCCAGAGGCTGCTGGCCGCCGCCACCCGGCTCTTCGCGGAGCAGGGCTACGACCGCACCTCCGTCCAGGAGATCGTGGAGGCGGCGGGCGTCACCAAGGGCGCGCTCTACCACTACTTCGGCTCCAAGGAGGACCTCCTCCAGGAGGTCTACGCCCGGGTCCTCCGGCTCCAGCAGGAGCGGCTCGACGCCTTCGCGGACGCCGACGCGCCGGTGGAGCAGCGGCTGCGGGACGCCGCCGCCGACGTCGTGGTGACCACCATCGACAACCTCGACGACGCCTCGATCTTCTTCCGCTCGATGCACCACCTCAGCCCGGAGAAGAACAAGCAGGTCCGGTCCGAGCGGCGGCGCTACCACGAGCGCTTCCGCGCCCTCATCGAGGAGGGCCAGCAGTCCGGGGTCTTCTCGTCCGCGACCCCGGCGGACCTGGTGGTGGACTACCACTTCGGCTCCGTCCACCACCTGTCCACCTGGTACCGCCCCGACGGCCCGATGACGCCCCAGCAGGTCGCCGACCAGCTCGCCGACCTGCTGCTGCGCGCCCTGCGGCCGTAACGCTGTACGAGCGTCGCCGCCCTACAGGTACTTCTTCAGCTCCCGCCGCGCCAGCGACCGCTGGTGCACCTCGTCCGGCCCGTCCGCGAGCTTCAGGGTCCGCGCGCCGGCCCAGAGCTCGGCCAGCGGGAAGTCCTGCGACACCCCGCCCGCGCCGTGCACCTGGACGGCCTTGTCGAGGATGTCGACCACCGCGCGCGGGGTCGCGATCTTGATGGCCTGGATCTCCGTGTGCGCACCCCGGTTGCCGACGGTGTCCATCAGCCAGGCGGTCTTGAGGACGAGCAGCCGCAGCTGCTCGACCGTCACCCGGGCGTCCGCGATCCAGTTCTGCACCACACCCTGCTGGGCGATGGGCTTGCCGAAGGCGGTACGGGAGACGGCCCGACGGCACATCAGCTCGATCGCCCGCTCGGCCATGCCGATCAGCCGCATGCAGTGGTGGATCCGGCCGGGGCCGAGCCGGGCCTGGGCGATGGCGAAGCCGCCGCCCTCCTCGCCGATCAGGTTCGTCGCCGGGACGCGGACGTCGTGGAAGAGGACCTCGGCGTGCCCGCCGTGCGAGTGGTCCTCGTAGCCGTACACCTGCATCGCCCGCCGCACCTCGACGCCCGGGGTGTCGCGGGGCACGAGGATCATCGACTGCTGGCGGCGGATGTCCGCGCCGTCGGGGTCGGTCTTGCCCATGACGATGAAGATCCTGCAGTCGGGGTTCATCGCCCCGGAGATGTACCACTTCCGGCCGTTGACCACGTAGTCGTCGCCATCGCGCAGGATCCGCGTCTCGATGTTGGTCGCGTCCGAGGAGGCCACCTCGGGCTCCGTCATCGCGAACGCCGAGCGGATCTCCCCGGCGAGCAGCGGCTCAAGCCACTGCTTCTTCTGCGCCTCGTCGCCGAACTGGGCGAGCACCTCCATGTTCCCGGTGTCGGGCGCCGCGCAGTTGAGGGCCGTCGGGGCCAAGTGCGGGCTGCGGCCGGTGATCTCGGCGAGCGGCGCGTACTGGAGGTTGGTGAGCCCTGCCCCGTGCTCGGCGTCGGGGAGGAAGAGGTTCCACAGGCCCTGGCGGCGGGCCTCGGCCTTCAGCTCCTCCACGACGGCCGGGGTGTCCCACGGCGAGGCGAGCAGCGCCCGCTGCTCGTGGGCGGTCTCCTCCGCCGGGTAGACGTGCTCGTCCATGAAGGCGAGCAGCTTCTCCCGCAGCTCCTCGGTGCGCGCGTCGAATGCGAAGTCCATGGCGGATCAGCCTTCCTGGAGGGTGGTGAGGCCGTGCTCGATGAAGACGGGGACGAGGTCGCCGATGCGGTCGAAGCCGGCGCCGACGGTCTGGCCGAGGGTGTAGCGGTAGTGGATGCCCTCCAGGATCACGGCGAGCTTGAACCAGGCGAAGGCCGTGTACCAGGAGATGGCGGAGGTGTCGCGGCCGGAGCGGAGGGCGTACCGCTCGATCAGCTCGGCGGGGTCCGGGTGGCCGGCGGCCCCGGCGGTCGTGGAGACGGGGGAGTGCGGGAGGTCGAGCTTCGCGCTGTACATCGCGAGCAGCCCGAGGTCCGTCAGCGGATCGCCGAGCGTGGACATCTCCCAGTCGAGGACGGCCTTGATCCGGTCGTCCGCGCCGATCAGGACGTTGTCCAGGCGGTAGTCGCCGTGGACGACGGCCGGGGCCGCGGAGGCGGGCAGGGCGCGGCCGAGCGCGGCGTGCAGCTCGTCGATGCCCGCGAGCTCCCGGTTGCGGGAGGCGTCGAGCTGCTTGCCCCAGCGGCGCAGCTGGCGGTCGAGGAAGCCCTCGGGCCGCCCGAAGTCGCCGAGCCCCACCTCGGCCGGGTCCACGGCGTGCAGCTCGACGAGCGTGTCGACCAGGCCGAGGACGGCCTCGCGGGTGCGCTCGGGGCCGAGCGGGGCGAGCTGTTCGGCGGAGCGGTACGGGGTGCCGTCGACGAACTCCATGACGTAGAAGGGCGCCCCGAGGACGGACTCGTCCTCGCAGAGGAGCACGGTCTCCGGGACGGGCACGGCCGTCGTGTGCAGGGCGCTGATCACGCGGTGCTCGCGCTTCATGTCGTGCGCGGTGGCGAGGACATGACCGAGCGGAGGCCGGCGTACCACCCAGCGGTCTGTGCCGTCGGAGACGACGTACGTCAGGTTCGACCGGCCGCCCTCGATCAGCCGGGCGTCGAGCGGGCCGCGCACGAGTCCCGGCCGTTCCCGGTCGAGGAATCCGCGCAGCTGCTCGGGGTCGAGACCTGGTGGCGGAGCTGAACTCATCGTGCGTACCTCCGGGGACGGGAGAGCGGGTCGGCGTTCATGATGACCGACCAGTCGGTATGTCGTCCAGGGTGGGGCGGGGACTGAGGGGCGCCGATAGGGGAAAAGGAGAGGCAGAGCTCTGGCACCGGATCTGATCCATGAATAGAGTTCACATATGAATCCAGCGCTGCTTGTCGAGGACGTCCGGCTGACCCCGATCCTGATCGCCGACCCGCCGCTGCTCAACACCCAGGGCGTCCACCAGCCCTTCACGCCCCGCCTGATCGTCGAGGTGGTGACGCGGGGCGGGGTGGTCGGCCTCGGCGAGACGTACGGCGACGGGAAGTACCTGGAGCTCGCCCGGCCGCTGGCCGAGGCGCTCCCGGGACAGTCGGTCACGGACGTGAACGGCCTGTTCGGGCTGGCCGAGCGGGTGTGCGGCGACTCGCGGGCCGTGGACGAGCGGGTCGACGCGGGCGGCCTGCGCGGGGTCCAGACCGCCGACAAGCTCCGCCTCTCCGTCGTCTCGGCCTTCGAGGTCGCCTGTCTGGACGCGCTCGGCAAGACCCTCGGCCTGCCCGTGCACGCGCTGCTCGGCGGCAAGGTCCGCGACTCCGTCGAGTACAGCGCGTACCTCTTCTACAAGTACGCAGGGACCGACGACTGGGGCGCGGCCCTCGACCCGGCCGGCATCGTCGCGCAGGCCCGCCGCTTCGACGGCGCGTACGGCTTCCGGTCCTTCAAGCTCAAGGGCGGGGTCTTCCCGCCCGACCAGGAGATCGCCGCGATCCGGGCCCTCGCCGAGGAGTTCCCCGGCCGGCCGCTCCGGCTCGACCCCAACGGCGCCTGGTCCACGGAGACCTCGCTCGACGTGGCGCGCGAACTGAAGGACGTCCTGGAGTACCTGGAGGACCCGGCGACCGGCACGGACGCCATGGCCCACATCGCGGCCCGCACGGACGTGCCGCTCGCGACCAACATGTGCGTGACGACCTTCGAGGAGGTCCCCGAGGCCTTCGCCGAGAACGCGGTACGGATCGTCCTCTGCGACCACCACTACTGGGGCGGGCTGCACCGCACCCGCGAACTGGCCGCGCTCTGCCGTACGTACGGCGTCGGGCTCTCCATGCACTCCAACACCCACCTCGGCATCAGCCTCGCGGCCATGACCCAGGTGGCCGCGACACTGCCCCGCCTCGACCACGCCTGCGACACCCACTACCCGTGGCAGACCGAGGACGTCGTCACCACCCGCCCCGCGTTCCGGGACGGGCACCTCGCGGTCTCCGACGCGCCCGGCCTCGGCGTCGAACTGGACCGCGCCGCACTCGCCGCCCTGCACCGCCGCTGGCTCGACGACGACGGCACCCACCGCGACCGCGACGACGCGGCGGCGCTGCGCAGGCTGCGGCCGTAGGAGGCCCGGGGCTCAGGAGACCTGGGACTCAGGGACTCGGGAGGGTGAGCGGCTGCGTGTTGTCCCCGGACGCGGGTCTGCTTCCCGGTATTACCCGCGCGCGGTGACGCCCCGCCAGGTACGGCGGGGCAGACTGTCCGGCCCCTGGGGACGGCCACGGCGGCCCGAAAGGCCCTTCGGGAGCGCGCGCCCGGCCGCCGGGCAGGGCTAGGCGTGGCAGGCCACCGGCACGCCGCCGTTCATCGCCGCCATGTCCCCGAAGACCGTCACCGGGTCCAGCGGCGAACCCTCCGGCAGGCCACTCAACTCCGCGTACGCGCGGTGCAGGTTGGCCACCAGACGCTCGCTCTCCCGCCAGGCGGCGAACTCCCCGAGGTCCGCCTCGCGCGCCGTCTCCAGGGGCGTCGCGCCCTTCGCGTACCCCTCGTGGGCCAGTTCGGCCACCCACCGCAGATACCGCTCCGTCGCGTCGTACGCGGACGGGTCCGTCACGGGCCCGTGCCCCGGCACCACCGTCGGCGCGTCCAGAGAGCGCAGCAGGCCGAGGGCGCGCAGCGAGCCCGCCAGCGAACCCATCGGCAGGAACGGCGTCCCGCCCTGGAAGACCAGGTCCCCGGTGAACACCACGCCCCGCTCCGGGACATGGACGATCGAGTCGCCGGTGGTGTGCGCGGGACCCGGGTGCAGCACCCGCACCTCCAGCTCGCCCACGTACAGGGTCAGCCGTTCGCTGTACGTGAGTGAGGGCGGGGTCACCTCCACCGCGCCGAAGTCCGTCTGCGGCCAGATCAGATGGAGCTGGCGGCCGACGGCGATCTGCTCGGCCCGGCAGCTGTCGTGGCCGACGACCCGCGCCTCGGGCGCGAACACCCCGTTGCCGTAGGTGTGGTCGCCGTGATGGTGGGTCGAGACGATGGTCCGGGGGAGCGGCAGCCCCTCGGCGAGCACCGCCGCGCGCAGCAGGCGGGCGCGGCGCTCGGTGGCGGCCGTGTCCACGAGCAGGGTCTCGTGGGCGTCGCCCAGGAACCCGGCGTTGTTCAGGCACCAGCCGCCGTCGGGCTGGACGAAGGCGAACACGTCCGGCGCGAGCGCGACGACATAAGGCTCGAAGGCGGACGCGTGGGATGTGACGTGGGCGTTGGAGTGCGCGTGGGCATTGGCGTTGGCGTTGGCGGACAAGATGACCCCCGGACGACGAGAACGGGCCCGAACTGACAGGTGGCAGCCTGCCAGTCGGGCCCGGTCCGGGGAAACTCAGTGGTCGTCCCAGTGCCCGTCGTGCGCCGCGTGCCGGTGCCCGTCGTGCGCGTAGTCGACGTGGTCGCCGTGGGCCACCGCCTCGTGCCCGCACGCCGGCCCGTGCTGGTGCGTGTGCCCGTCGTGCGACTGGTGCCGCGTCCGCTCGCACTCGTCCCAGTGGCCGTCGTGCTCCCGGTGGAGATGCCCGTCGTGGGCGTAGTCCACGTGCCCCTCGTGCTCGACGGCCGGATGCCCGCAGGCCGGGCCGTGGTCGTGCTCGTGGGTGGGGTGCTCTTGGTGGAGAAGGGTCATGACATCGCCTCTGTGGGGGTGTGATGTGACGTGGTTCAGGTTAGCCCTGAATGTCCGAGTCGTCCTGGTTCCACCCCTGTGCGTCGGCGAACGCCTCCCCGTACTCCGCCGCCCACCGCCCCAGCGCCTCGATCGGCCCCAGGAGCGTCCGCCCCAGGCCGGTCAGCGCGTACTCCACACGGGGTGGCGACTCGTCGTAGACCCGCCGCTCCACCAGGGCGTACCCCTCAAGCCGGCGCAGCGTCTCGGTGAGCACCTTGGCGCTGATCCCACCGATCCCGGCCCGAAGCTCACGAGGGCGCAGGGGCCCCTCGGCCAGGGCGTACAGGACCACGGCGTTCCAGGTGTTCGCGAGCAGGTCGAAGCCCAGCCGGGCCCGACAGTCGGCGAGCAGCCGCTCGGTCACCTCGGCCCCCGCCCCACGCACCGATCGGTAACCGAGGGCCCCTCTAGCGTCGTTCGCATCGCTCCACACGACCACAGGGAGGCGCGCATGCGCATCGGAATTCTCGGTACGGGGAACATGGCCGAGGCACTCGGCGGACAGTGGGCCCGGGCCGGCCACGAGATCCTCGTCGGCGGCCGGACGGCGGCCGGGGCGGACGCCCTCGCCGCACGGATCGGCGCCCACGCGGGCAGCCTCCGCGACGCGGCCCGGTTCGGCGACGCGGCCCTCCTCGCCCTCCCGTACGACGCCGTGCTCGACGTCCTCGCGGGCGTCGGCGCGCTGCCGGGCGACCCGGTCCTCATCGACTGCACCAACGCGATCGGACCGGGTCTCGTCCTCACCACCGGCCACGGCCCCGGCGCCGCCCGGACCATCGCGGCCGCCACCGGCGCCCGCGTGGTGAAGGCCTTCAACCACGTCACGCCCGCCGTCTGGGCCCGAACGCCACCCGTCTTCGCCGACGGCCGGCTCACCGTCCCGCTCTGCGGCGACGACGAGCAGGCACTGGCCCTCGTCGCCACGCTGGTGAAAGACCTGGGCTGCGTCCCGCTCGTCGTCGGCCCGCTCGGCCGCGCCGACCTCCTGGAGGCCGCCACCGCCTTCCTGATCGGCCTCTGGCACGCCGGTCAGGACCCACGCACCCTGCTCCCTCCGCCGGCGGCGCTGGCTGGCTGACCAGGCGCGCTGCCGCTCTGCCGGGGGTATCCGGCTTGCGGGGGACGGGGGGCGCAGTGATCGTTCGGGGTATGAAGGCGATCAGCTACAGCCGGTACGGCGGCCCCGAGGTGCTCGAGTACGGCGATCGGCCCGACCCGAAGGTCGGCCCGGACGACGTGCTCGTCAAGGTACGGGCGGCGGCCGTGAACCCCGTCGACTGGAAGGCCCAGGCCGGCTACCTGGACGGGATGATCGACGCCGTCTTCCCGGTGATCCCCGGCTGGGACGTCTCCGGCGTCGTCGTCCAGCCCGGCGTCTCCGTCACCGAGTTCACCGTCGGTGACGAGGTCATGGGCTACGTCCGCGAGGACTTCCTCTCCCGGGGAACCTTCGCGGAGTACGTCGCCGCCCCCGTCCGTACGCTCGCCCGCAAGCCCCGCACCGTGGGCTTCGAGGAGTCCGCAGCCCTCCCGCTGGCCGGGCTCACCGCCTACCAGGTGCTCCACCAGGCCCTCACCGTCCGCCAGGGCGACACGGTCCTGGTGCACGCGGCGGCCGGCGGAGTCGGCTCCATGGCCGTCCAGATCGCCCGCCACCTCGGCTGCCGGGTCATCGGCGCGGTGCGCGAGGGCGGCCAGGAGCGGGTCGAGGAACTGGGCGGCGAGCCCGTCGTCTACGACGAGCACACCTTCGTCGACCAGGTCCGCTCCCTCGCGCCCGACGGCGTGGACGCGGCCTTCGACACCATCGGCGGCACCTTCCTCAAGAAGACCGCGGACGTCCTGGCCCCCGAGGGCCGCCTGGCCTCCATCGCGGACGGCGAGGTGATCGGCCTGGGCGGCCGCTACTTCTGGGTCCGCCCGGACTCCGAGGACCTCGCCGCGCTCGCCCGTCTGGTCGACGAGGGCGTGCTCTCCGTACGGGTCGCCCGGTCCTTCCCCCTGGAAGAGGCCGCCGACGCCCAGCGCGCCAACCAGGAGGGCGGCCTCCAGGGCAAGGTCGTCGTCACGGTGGCCTGGCCGGACTAGAGGCACCCAGCTCCCCTACAGAACCACCGCCACCGCGAGCGCTGCGAGGGCCACCGTGCACGCCGTCGCGAGCAGTGCGCCCCGGCGCGAGAGCGGGCTCGGCCGGGCCGCGTCCAGGGTGTGGATGCGGCGGTGGGCGACCGCGAGGAAGCCGACCCAGACCAGCGCCACCCCGGCGGCGCCCGCCACCCCCGCCGCCGTGATCTCGTCCGTGATCGCCGACTTCGCGGCAAGCACCGCCACGATCGTGCAGGTCAGCGTCGTACGGCGCCACGCGAGCCGGGTCCGTTCCGGCTGCAGCCCCGGATCCCGGACGGGCGCCGCCCCCTCGGTCACCGGCCGGCCCAGCCGAAGAGGATGACCACCACCATCACCACGGCCACCAGGGCCACCGCGAGGCTCAGCACCGTCGGGAACCGCGACACCGGCAGGTCCTCCCCGCGCCGCATCGCCCGCTCGCACCGCACCCAGTGGTTCACCGCCCGCAGCGCGCACAGCACGCCCGCCGCCAGCAGCGCGAGCGCGAGCCCGACGCGTACGCCCCAGCGCAGGTCCGGCAGGAACTGGTCGACGGCGAACCCGCCACCCACGAGCGCGAGCGCGGTCCGGATCCAGGCGAGGAAGGTGCGCTCGTTGGCGAGCGAGAACCGGTAGTCCGGAGTCTCGCCCTCGTCACGGATCCGCTGCGGCGCGAACCACAGGCGCAGACTCTGCACGAAGTCACTCACCCGGGCACCTTAACCGCGGTGCGCGCGGAGCCGTTCGTACGCGGCCAGGCCGTCCGGCACCCACGCCCACTCGCCGAGCCGCGCGACCACCTCCGCCTCGGGCAGGAAGGCGTGCCAGGCGACCTCCTCCACCTGCGGGTCCACCGGCAGCTCGCACCGCACCTCGTACACCGCCGACCACCACTTCCCGGCGACGCCCCCGGAGTCGTACAGGAACCGGAAGAGCGGCTCGGGGCGTGGCAGACCGGAGACGCCGAGCTCCTCCTCGGCCTCGCGCAGCGCCGCGTCGTCGTACGACTCGCCGGCGCCGACGACCCCGCCGACGAACATGTCGTACATCGACGGGTAGACCAGCTTCCCGGGCGTCCGCCGGTGCACGAAGATCCGGCCCTCGGCGTCCCTTGCCTGGATGAAGACGCAGCGATGGATCAGGCCCCGCGCGTACACCTCGCCGCGCGGGGCCTGCCCGATCACCTCGTCGTGCTCGTCGACGACGTCCAGGATCTCTTCGGCGGGGTTCATACCCCCATCAGATCACTGCCCCATGACGTACTTCACCGTCGGCCCGGTCGTCCAGCCGCCGTCCACGGCCAGCTCCGCGCCCGTCACGTAGGAGGCCGCGTCCGAGAGCAGGAAGACCACCGCGCCGGCGATCTCGTCGGGCTCCCCGACCCGCCCCATCGGGGTGTTGGGGTACTTCCCCTCACCCTTCTCGATGCCGACCCCGGCGGTCATCGGGGTGTACGTCATGCCCGGGTGGACCGAGTTGACGCGGATCCGCGCCGTGCCCAGCTCCACCGCGCCGATCTTCGTCAGCCCGCGTACGCCCCACTTCGAGGCGCCGTAGCCGGCGGTGAGCGCGAGGCCCATCAGGCCGGCGGCCGAGGAGATGTTGACGATCGAGCCGCCGCCGGCCTCCTTCATCGCCGGGATCGCGGCCTTCATGCCGATGAAGACACCGGTCAGGTTGATGTCGAGCACCCGGCGGAAGTTCTCCACGGACTCGGTCTCCAGGAAGGCGCCGCTGGATATCCCGGCGTTGTTCACCAGTCCGTGCAGCCCGCCGAACTCGGCGACCGCGTACGCGACGGCCGCCGCCCACGCCTCCTCGGAGGTCACGTCGTGGTGGAGGAAGCGCGCCCGCTCGCCCAGCTCGGCCGCGGTCGCCTTGCCCTCGTCGTCGAGCACGTCGGTGATCACGACGTTCGCCCCGGCGGCGACGGCCTGCCGCGCGGCCTCGGCGCCCAGGCCGCGGGCGCCTCCGGTGATGAGGACGGTCTTGCCGGTGAGGTCGTGGAGGCGGGGGTTCTCGGTCATGAGAGGTCCTTTCGGATCGAGGGCATCGAGGGCGGCGGCGGAGCTTGCAGCAGGGCCGTCGTGGTCTGGACGAGGTCGGCGAGGAAGAGCTCCTCGTCCGTCAGCGGAACGGTGCCGTCGAGGTACTGCCGGGCCCGGTCGGCCATGGCGGCGCCGACGACGGTGAGCGCCAGGTCGAGCCGTTCGAGCAGGAGAGCCTCAGGAAGACCGGGCAGGCCAGGCCGGCCAGGCAGGCCGGTCGAACCGGTCAGACAGGCCTCGACCCGCTCGATCAGCCGCCAGTACACCGTGCCGTCGAGCGTGGGATGCGGCGTGCGGGTGCGCACCCCGCTCTCGTGGCTGAGCTGGGCGGAGATCCGCAGACAGCGGCGGCCGCGCTCGGTGCGCAGCTCGCTCGCCTCGGCGCCGATCAGGGCCCTGAGCAGCGCGTGCGGCTCGTCGGGCGCCTCGGCGAGGAGCGGTTCGAGGACCTGCTCCGTACGTCTCTGGCGGCCGGCCATCACCGCGTCGAGCAGGCCCGCCCGCGAGCCGAAGTGGTACTGCACGGCCGACGGGTTGCTCTGGCCCGCGAGGGCCACGATGTCCCGCAGCTGGGCGCCGTCGACGCCCTGCGCGGCGAAGAGTTCCTCCGCCGCGCGGATCAGTTTGTCCCGGGTCTCGGGCCCTGACGTCCTCGCCATGCCCACCATATTAATGCTCGACATTAGAAAAGGGGAGGGGCGTGCACGCGGTCCGCACGGTCCGGACGGTTGACTCGATACATTCGTGTATCCAAGATTCGGTCCATGTCGTACGACGCTGATGTGATCGTGATCGGGGCCGGCCTCGCCGGCCTGGTGGCCACCGCCGAACTCGTGGACGCCGGGCGGAGCGTCATCCTGCTCGACCAGGAGCCCGAACAGTCCCTGGGCGGCCAGGCCCACTGGTCCTTCGGCGGCCTCTTCCTCGTCGACTCGCCCGAGCAGCGCAGGCTGCGCATCAAGGACAGCCACGAGCTCGCCCTCCAGGACTGGTTCGGCACGGCCGGCTTCGACCGCCCCGAGGACCACTGGCCGCGGAAGTGGGCCGAGGCGTACGTCGACTTCGCGGCCGGCGAGAAGCGGTCCTGGCTGCACGCGCGCGGGGTGCGGTTCTTCCCCGTCGTGGGCTGGGCCGAGCGCGGCGGGTACGACGCGACCGGGCACGGCAACTCGGTGCCCCGCTTCCACATCACCTGGGGTACGGGACCCGGCCTCGTCGCCCCCTTCGAGCAACGCGTGCGCGAGGGCGTGGCCCGCGGCCTCGTCCAGTTCCGCTTCCGGCACCGGGTCACCGCCCTCGGATCCACGGCCGGCGCCGTGGACACGGTCAGCGGCGAGATCCTGGAGCCGTCCGGCGCCGAGCGCGGCACCGCGAGCAGCCGGGAGGTGACCGGCTCCTTCGCGCTCCGGGCGCAGGCGGTGATCGTCACCTCGGGTGGCATCGGCGGCAACCACGACCTCGTACGCAAGCAGTGGCCCGACCGCCTCGGCACCCCGCCCGCGAAGCTGCTCTCCGGAGTCCCCGCCCACGTCGACGGACTGATGCTCGGCATCACCGAGGAGGCCGGGGCGCGCCACATCAACCGCGACCGGATGTGGCACTACACCGAGGGCATCGAGAACTGGAACCCGATCTGGGCCAAGCACGGCATCCGCATCCTGCCCGGCCCGTCCTCGCTCTGGCTGGACGCGCGCGGCCGCCGGCTGCCCGTCCCGCTCTTCCCCGGCTTCGACACCCTCGGCACGCTCGAACACATCATGCGGACCGGCCACGACCACACCTGGTTCGTGCTCGACCGGCGCATCATCGGCAAGGAGTTCGCCCTCTCGGGCTCCGAGCAGAACCCTGACCTCACCGGCAAGTCGATCCGCGACGTCATCGGCCGCGCCCGCGCGGACGTACCGGGCCCGGTGCAGGCGTTCATGGACCACGGCGTCGACTTCGTCGTCGAGAACGACCTGGCCGCCCTCGTCCGGGGCATGAACGCCCTCACGGACGAGCCCCTGATCGACGAGGCGGAGCTGCGCCGCGAGATCACGGCGAGGGACCGCGAGATCGCCAACCCCTTCACCAAGGACCTCCAGGTCACGGCGATCCGGGGCGCGCGCAAGTACCTGGGCGACAAGCTGATCCGTACGGCGTCCCCGCACCGGATCCTGGACCCCAAGGCCGGTCCGCTGATCGCCGTACGCCTGAACATCCTCACCCGGAAGTCGCTCGGCGGCCTGGAGACCGACCTGTCGTCGCGGGTACTCCGGGAGGGCGGCGAGGTACTGGAGGGGGTGTACGCGGCCGGCGAGGCGGCTGGCTTCGGCGGCGGAGGCGTCCACGGCTACCGCTCCCTGGAGGGCACCTTCCTCGGCGGCTGCATCTTCTCGGGCCGGGCGGCGGGCCGGGCGGCGGCCAAGGCGTTGGGGTAGGCGGAGGCGGAGGCGGTGGGCTGGGCGTACCCGATGGGGTCGTCCGGCCCTCAGACCTCCCCGAGGCGCCGCACGACCCGGAACCGCTCCGCGACCGCCATCGTCGCGTCGGTCACGGTGAACTCCGGGTCGCCGAGGAACTCCCGCATCGCGGCGCCGTGCCAGAACCCGTTGTGGGCGGTTCGCCACTCGGCGACGGTCGTGTACCCCTCGCCCTCGTCGATCGCGAACCGGAGGTCGATCTCCCCGACCGGCAGGACCCGTACCTCCGTGGTCTCCACGACCGCGACGGGCCGCTCGGCCGAGTCCACCAGGGCCCAGCGCTCGCCGACACGCGGCAACTCCTCGCCCGCCGCCTCGTACTCCACCACGAGGCCGGTCGTCGAGGTCTTGTCGCCGGAGAGGACCGCGGCCACGAGCGTGTCGCGCAGCGGGCCGGGGAAGGCGAGCTCGAACGGCTTGAGGGAGGCGGGGTCGTCGAACGTCTCTTCCATGCCCGTCAGTGTGGCACGGCTCACTCGCCGACCCCTTCGTGGCGCCGGTCGCCCCCAACTCACCATGAGGGCATGGAGACAGGCATCGCACTGCCCCAGTACGGAACGCACGCCCGCCCCGAGACGATCGCCGGCTTCGCCCGCGACGCCGAGGAAGCGGGCTTCGACTCCTTCTGGGTGGGGGACCGTTCGCTCGCCCCGGTCGCACCGAGCGACATCTACCCGGGCCACACCCCCGAGAACCCGTACCCCCAGGAGTACCGGACGTTCCTCGACCCGCTCACCGTCCTGACGGTCGCCGCCACCGCCACCCGGCGGGCCCGGCTCGGCATGTCCACCCTCAACGCCCCCTGGTATCCGCCCCTGTTGCTCGCCCGCAGCCTCACCTCGCTCGACGGGCTGAGCGGCGGCCGGCTCGACGTCGGCCTGGGCATCGGCTGGCTCCGCGACGAGTACACCGCGGTCAACGCCGACTTCGGGCGGCGCGGCGCCCACCTCGACGAGATCCTCGACATCCTCGGGGGCATCTGGACCGAGGAGGAGTTCGGCCACAAGGGCCCGCACTGGACGATCCCCCGCGCGTACGTCGGCCTCCGCCCCGCCCAGCCCGCCGGGCCCCCGGTCTACCTCGGCGGCTTCAGCCCGGCCGCGCTGCGCCGCGTCGGCCGGCGCGCGGCCGGCTGGGTCGGCGCGGTCCTGCCGCCGGAGGCCGCCGCGGGCCTCTGGGAGATCGCCCGCCGCGCCGCGGACGAGGCCGGCCGGGACCCCGACGCGCTGCGCCGCCACATCCGGTTCAACGCCACCCCGGACATGACGGCCGACACCGTAGCCGCCGTTCTGGCGGGTGTCCGGGCCACCGGAGCGGACTCCTGCTTCGTCGACTTCCAGCAGGCGACCCGCGAACCCGAAGAGGCCCTGGAACTGGGCCGGAACGTACTGAACCGGATCAGGAACGCCTGAGCGGCGATCCGGACCCGGTCCCGTACGGAGGGGGAGTGCGGCGGCTACAACACCAGCGACAGCAGCAGCACGAAGACGATCCCGACGACCGAGATGATCGTCTCCATCACCGACCAGGTCTTGATCGTCTGGCCGACGGTCATGCCGAAGTACTCCTTCACCAGCCAGAAACCGGCGTCGTTCACATGGCTGAAGAAGAGCGAGCCCGCGCCGATCGCGAGGACGAGCAGCGCCGTCTCGCTCGTGCCCATGCCCTCGGCGAGCGGGGCCACGAGCCCGGCCGCCGAGATCGTCGCCACGGTGGCGGAACCGGTCGCGAGGCGGATCGCCACCGCGATCAGCCAGGCGAGGAGCAGCGCCGGGATCGACCAGTTCTCGGAGAAGTCCAGGATCATCTGGCCGACGCCCACGTCGATCAGGGTCTGCTTGAAGCCACCGCCCGCGCCGACGATCATCAGGACGCCCGCGATCGGGGCGAGGGACTTCTCGACGGTGGTGGAGAGCCGCTGCTTGGTGAACCCGGCCGCGCGGCCCAGCGTGAACATGCCCACGAGCACGGCCGCGAGCAGCGCGATGAGCGGCGAGCCGATGACGTCGGTGACCTTCTGCAGCCCGTTGCCGGGGTTGTCCACGACGATGTCGACGAGCGCCTTGACCAGCATCAGGACGACGGGCAGCAGGACGGTCGCGACGGTGGCGCCGAAGCCGGGACGCTTCTCCAGGTCCTCCGAGGGACGCGTGGGGATCATGTTCTCGGGGGCCGGGATGTCGACCCAGCGGGCCGCGTACCGGGAGAACAGCGGACCGGCGATGATCACGGTCGGTATCGCGACCAGGACGCCGAGGGCGAGCGTGACACCGAGGTTGGCGCCGAGCGCGTCGATGGCGACCAGCGGGCCGGGGTGCGGCGGTATGAGCCCGTGCATGACGGACAGACCGGCGAGGGCGGGTATGCCGATCCGCATCAGCGAGTAGTTGCCGCGCTTGGCGACGAGCAGCACCACCGGGATCAGCAGGACGATGCCGACCTCGAAGAAGAGCGGCAGCCCGATGACGGAGGCGATGAGGACCATCGCCCAGGGCATCGCCCGCCCGCTCGCCCTGGCGAGGATCGTGTCGACGATCTGGTCCGCGCCGCCGGAGTCGGCGAGCAGCTTGCCGAGGATCGCGCCGAGCGCGATCAGCACGCCCACACCCGCGACGGTCTTGCCGAGACCGGTGGTGAACGAGTCGATCGTCGCCGCGAGCGGCGCACCGGCGAAGGCACCGAGCGCCAGCGAGCCGATCGTCAGGGCCAGGAAGGCGTGCAGCTTGAACTTGGTGATGAGCAGGACGATGACGGCGATACCCGCGAGCACGGCGAAGCCCAGCTGGGCGTTGCCGGCCGAGGTGATCGGCTCGACGGCGTCCGCTGCCAGCATCTCGACGCTGAGACTGGTCACGGTGGTTCCTTACGGGGACGGGGGCGAGGGGGAACGAGGGGGGCGACGCCGGGGGCTGCCGCCGAGGGACCGACGTACAGGTGGCGCACGCCGGGTCGGCGTACGGGGGTGACGCCGAGGGGAGTCGGGTTTCGGGGTGACGCCGCGAGGAGTCGGTCTTCGGGTTACGCCGAGCAAGCCGACGTACGCGATGCGCCGTCAGCCGACCAGGCGGCCCAGCGCCGCGACCGCGCGGGCCGCGATCTCCTCCGGTGAGCCGGAGACGTCGACGGCGACGCCCGCCTCGTCGTCGCCCAGCGGCTGGAGCGTGGCGAACTGGGAGTCGAGCAGGGCCGTCGGCATGAAGTGGCCCTTGCGCTCGGCCATCCGCCCCTCGATCAGCTCGCGGTCGCCGGTCAGATGGAGGAAGACCACGCCCGGGGCGGCCGCCCGCAGCCGGTCCCGGTAGATCCGCTTCAGCGCGGAGCTGCTCACCACCCCGCCGAGCCCTTCCCGGCCGTGCGCCCAGCGCCCGATCGCGTCGAGCCAGGGGCCGCGGTCGGCGTCGTCCAGCGGGACGCCGGCCGACATCTTGGCGACGTTCGCCGCCGGGTGGAAGTCGTCGCCCTCGGCATAGGGGACGCCGAGGGCGTCCGCGACCAGCGGGCCGATGGTCGTCTTGCCGGTGCCGGCGACGCCCATCACGACGACGACCCGGGGGACCGTCGGGGAGGTGGTGCTCATGGGGTGGTGCCTCGCTGTCTTCTTCGACATCGATCCGTCGCGCTCATGAAACCCATTGGGTACGACGTATTCAAGGGTCTGTGACATTAAAGTCATACTTTTTGTTCCCGATCTTGGTCGCCGCGTAGGCTGACCCCCATGACGACACCGGCCCAGGGGCTTCATTCGCACGTCCTCGCCACCCTGGGTCTCGCGATCACCGCGGGGGAGTACCCGCCCGGCAACGTGCTGCGCACCGACGAACTCGCCCAGCGCTTCGACGTCTCGCGCACCGTCGTCCGCGAGGTCGTCCGCGTCCTGGAGTCCATGCACCTCGTCGAGTCCCGCCGCCGCGTCGGCGTGATCGTCCTGCCGACCGCCCAGTGGAACGTGTACGACCCCCAGGTCATCCGCTGGCGCCTGGCCGGCGCCGACCGCCCCCGCCAGCTCCGCTCGCTCACCGTGCTCCGCTCCGCGGTCGAACCCGTCGCCGCGGGCCTCGCCGCCACCCACGCCACCCCCGAGCAGTGCCGCGAACTGACCGAGCAGGCCCTCGGCATGGTCGCCACCTCACGCGGAAGGCAGCTGGAGGCGTATCTCGTCCACGACATCGCCTTCCACCGGGTCGTCCTCAACGCCTCCGGCAACGAGATGTTCGCCCGGCTCGGCGACGTCGTCGCCGAGGTCCTCACCGGTCGCACGCACCACCAGGTGATGTTCGAGGACCCCGACCCGGCCGCCGTCACCCTGCACGTCCAGGTCGCCGAGGCGGTACGGGAGAGGGACGCGGTCCGCGCCGAGGAGCTGACGCGTCAGATCGCGGTCGGCGCCCTCAAGGAACTGGACGTTCTCGCCCCGTAAGTCCGGCGCACCCCGGTACTTTACGCCCACGCAACCTCAGAAGTAGCTCAAATAAGGGCGTTCAGTGACATTGGCCACTGCTGAATTCCCGCCTTGCCGTGACGATGTGCGCTGGCCGTAAGAGCCGTGGACGATCTCCACGCGCGCGCGGCCGGGTACCGCACAGACCCTCCCCCTCACGAAGGCGAACAACTCCATGAGTGACCGCACCCCCTCTGCGGCCGACACGCTGTCCGCCACGCCACCCCCGGCGACCGCCACAGGGACGTCCCCCCACGTCGACGCCGGTGACGCCGGATACCGCAAGGACCTCAAGTCCCGGCACATCAACATGATCGCCATCGGCGGCGCGATCGGCACCGGCCTCTTCCTCGGCGCCGGTGGCCGCATGGCCAGCGCGGGACCGTCCCTCTTCATCGCCTACGCCGTCTGCGGCGTCTTCGCCTTCTTCGTGGTGCGGGCCCTCGGTGAGCTGGTCCTCTACCGCCCCTCCTCCGGAGCCTTCGTCTCCTACGCCCGTGAGTTCATGGGCGAGAAGGGCGCCTACACGGCCGGCTGGCTCTACTTCCTCAACTGGTCGACCACCGCCATCGCCGACATCACCGCGGCCGCGACCTACGCCCACTTCTGGGCCATGTTCAGCGACGTCCCGCAGTGGATCCTCGCCCTGATCGCCCTCGCGGTCGTCCTCGCCGCCAACCTCATCTCCGTGAAGTACTTCGGTGAGATGGAGTTCTGGTTCGCGATCATCAAGGTCGGCGCGCTCGTCGCCTTCATGCTGATCGGCATCTTCCTGATCGTGACCTCGCACGAGGTCGGCGGCCACACCCCGGGCTTCTCCACCATCACCGACAACGGCGGCATCTTCCCCAGCGGTGTCATGCCGATGCTGCTGCTGATCCAGGGCGTCGTCTTCGCGTACGCCTCCGTCGAGCTGTGCGGCGTCGCCGCCGGCGAGACCGAGAACCCCGAGAAGATCATGCCGAAGGCGATCAACTCGATCATGTGGCGCGTGGGCATCTTCTACGTCGGCTCCGTCGTCCTGCTCGCGCTCCTCCTGCCGTACACCGCGTACTCCGGCGACCAGAGCCCCTTCGTCACCGTCTTCGACAAGCTGGGCATCCCCGGCGCCGCGGGCGTCATGAACCTGGTCGTCCTGACCGCCGCGCTCTCCAGCCTCAACTCGGGCCTGTACTCCACCGGCCGGATCCTGCGCTCCATGTCGCTGTCGGGCTCCGCGCCCAAGTTCACCGGCGTCATGAACAAGGGCGGCGTCCCCTACGGCGGCATCCTGCTGACCGCCGCCTTCGGTGTCCTCGGCGTCGGCCTGAACTACGTCATGCCCGGCGAGGCCTTCGAGCTCGTGCTGAACTTCGCCTCCATCGGCATCATCGGCACCTGGGCCATGATCATGGTCTGCTCGCTGCTCTTCGTGAACCGCTCCAAGGACGGCCGGGTCACCCGCCCCGGCTACCAGCTGCCCTGGGCCCCGTACACCCAGATCGTCACGCTGGTCTTCCTCGGCTCGGTGCTGGTCCTGATGTGGATGGACGGCGGCATCAGCCGCACCACTGTCAACTGCCTCCCGCTGATCGGGCTCCTGCTCGTCGGCGGCTGGTTCCTGGTCCGCAAGCGGGTCCGCGCGACCGCGGCGGCGCACCAGGACTGAGACCCCCACGGGACGACGAGACCCCCGCAGGCGGCGGCCTGCGGGGGTCTCTCGCGTCTATCCGTCCCCGTCCATCCCGTCGAGCCGCAGCCCGCTCTCGAACCGCAGCGGCACCCCCGTGAACGGGTCGGTGAACTCAAGGACCCGCGCGAGCAGTTGCAGCGGCCGCGCGTAGTCCTCAGGGCCGTCCTCCTGGACCACCGGGTAGACCGGGTCGTGCAGGATCGGCAGCCCCAGGCTGTTCATGTGCACCCGCAGCTGATGGGTCCGCCCGGTCATCGGCAGCAGCCGGTACCGCCCCAGCCCGCCCCGCCGCTCGACCAGCTCGATCCGGCTCTCGCTGTTCGGCTCGCCCGGCTCCTCCCGCGCGGCGATCACCCCGCGCTCCTTGACGATCCGGCTCCGTACGGTCACCGGCAGCGCGACCCCGGGGTCGTACGCCGCCACCGCCTCGTACTCCTTGCCGACCAGCCGGTCCCGGAACAGCGTCTGGTACGCCCCCCGGTCCCCGGGTCGCACCACGAACAGCACGAGCCCGGCCGTCAGGCGGTCGAGCCGGTGGGCGGGCTGCAGCTCCGGCACCCCCAGCTCCCGCCGCAGCCGCGCGAGCGCGGTCTCGGTCACATGCCGCCCGCGAGGCATCGTCGCCAGGAAGTGCGGCTTGTCGACGACGACGATCCGTTCGTCCCGGTGCACGACCCCGATCTCGAAGGGCACCCGCTCCTCGGCGGGGAAGTCCCGGTGGAACCAGAGGTACGTCCCCGCCGCGTACGGCTCGTCCTCCCGGACCGGCCGCCCGTCCACGCCCACGAACCGCCCGTCCCGGATCATCTCCCGGACCCGCGCGTCCCCGACGGCCCCGCCGTACCGCGCCAGGAGGTACTCCCCGACGGTCGCCCACCCGTCCTCGACGGCCTCGGGCAGCCGGACCCGCACGGGATCGATCCCGTCGCGCTGCGCGAGCGGCGCGACCGGCCCCTTCGTTCTCCGTCTCACCGGCCCCATCGCCTCCTCAACGCAAGAAGGACCCCACATGACGTGGGGTCCTTCGCTGGTGTCCGAGGGGGGACTTGAACCCCCACGCCCGATAAAGGGCACTAGCACCTCAAGCTAGCGCGTCTGCCATTCCGCCACCCGGACAAGGTGTCTGTCTTTCCGGCCGCTGGGCCGTTCCGACGTGGAAAACCATAGCAAACATTGGGGGTGGCCGATCACCACCCCCGTTCGGGCCGAAACCGTGTGACGGGCGGATGTCGGCCGGCGGCCGCCCTTGGGTCCCGGGGGTCGGGCGCGCGAGGATGGGGGCGTCCACCAGCAAGCACGTGGGGCACGTAGTGGGAGGAAGCAGCGTGAGCGAGTCGAACACGGCGAGGAGCGTCACCGGCGAGGACGAGGTCGTCGACCTCTGTCGTGACCTCATCCGCATCGACACCAGCAACTACGGCGACCACTCCGGCCCGGGCGAGCGTGCGGCGGCGGAGTACGTCGCCGAGAAGCTCGCGGAGGTCGGTCTCGAGCCGAAGATCATCGAGTCGCACAAGGGGCGGGCGTCCACCGTCGCCCGGATCGAGGGCGAGGACCCGTCGCGGCCGGCCCTCCTCATCCACGGCCACACCGACGTCGTGCCGGCCAACGCCGAGGACTGGACCCACCACCCCTTCTCCGGCGAGGTCGCCGACGGCTGCGTCTGGGGCCGGGGCGCGGTCGACATGAAGGACATGGACGCGATGACCCTCGCGGTCGTCCGCGACCGGATGCGCAGCGGCCGCAAGCCCCCGCGCGACATCGTCCTGGCCTTCCTCGCCGACGAGGAGGCGGGCGGCACCTACGGCGCCCGGCACCTCGTCGACCACCACCGGGACCTCTTCGACGGTGTGACGGAGGCGATCGGCGAGGTCGGCGGCTTCTCCTTCACCGTCAACGAGAACCTGCGGCTCTATCTGGTCGAGACGGCCCAGAAGGGCATGCACTGGATGCGGCTGACCGTCGAGGGCACGGCCGGGCACGGTTCGATGACCAACAACGACAACGCCATCACGGAACTCTGCGAGGCCGTGGGCCGCCTCGGCCGCCACCAGTGGCCGGTGAGGGTCACCAAGACCGTACGGTCCTTCCTGGACGAGCTCTCGGACGCGCTGGGAACCCCGCTCGACCCCGAGGACATGGAGGCGACGCTCGCCAAGCTGGGCGGCATCGCCAAGATGGTCGGCGCGACCCTGCGCAACTCCGCCGCCCCGACGATGCTCGGCGCCGGGTACAAGGTCAACGTCATCCCCGGCCAGGCCACGGCCCACGTCGACGGGCGGTTCCTGCCGGGCTACGAGCAGGAGTTCCTGGCCGACCTCGACCGGATCCTCGGCCCCCGGGTCAAGCGCGAGGACGTGCACGGGGACAAGGCCCTGGAGACCAGTTTCGACGGCGCCCTCGTGGACGCGATGCAGCTGGCCCTCCGCGCCGAGGACCCGATCGCCCGGGCGGTGCCGTACATGCTCTCCGGCGGTACCGACGCCAAGTCCTTCGACGACCTCGGCATCCGCTGCTTCGGCTTCGCGCCGCTCCAGCTGCCGCCCGAGCTGGACTTCGCCGGGATGTTCCACGGCGTGGACGAGCGCGTGCCGGTGGACGGGCTGAAGTTCGGCGTCCGCGTGCTGGACCGGTTCATCGACGCCTCCTGAGCGGCGTCTCGTGCAGCTGTCTCCGAATAATCGGCCGCGCGTACGCCTTTGACCGGAAAGAGTGAATGCACTCATAGGCTCGTAGCCCCATTACTTCCCCCTCGTTACAGGTGGTGCGGTCCGCGGCTGGGATCGCATTGCCAACAAGGAGGAATAATGATCAAGAAGGTCGTCGCTGCTGCGGCTGCCACCGGCGGTCTCGTTCTCGCGGGTGCGGGCATGGCCGTTGCCGATTCGGGTGCCCAGGGTGCCGCCATCGGTTCCCCCGGCGTGCTCTCGGGCAACGTCGTCCAGGTGCCGGTCCACGTCCCGGTGAACGTGTGCGGCAACACGGTCTCCGTGATCGGGCTGCTGAACCCCACCTTCGGCAACACCTGCGTCAACGCCTGACGTTGTGCCTCGACCCGTGAGGGTCTGAGCCAGGCCGGCCCCGGAGTGCGTGCCATGCACTCCGGGGCCGGCGGGCATTCCGCCCCGGGCGTTCGGGCCCGGTGGCCCTCTTCTGAAGCCAGAAGGCAGAAGCCGAAAAGGCAGGGAACAAGCTATGCGACAGGTCACACGCAAGAGCCTGATCACCGTTGCGGCCGCGGGCGGAGTCATCGCCCTCGGTGGTGGTTACGCGAATGCCGATTCGGGTGCGAACGGCGCGGCCTCGAATTCCCCGGGCGTCGCGTCCGGGAACACCGTCCAGGTTCCGGTGCACGCGCCGGTCAACGTCTGCGGAAACACCGTCAACGTCGTGGGTCTGATGAACCCGGCGTTCGGCAACAAGTGCGCCAACGTCTCCAAGCCGGGCAAGGGCAAGCACCGCGGCTCCTCGGCCGAGGGCGGCAGCAGCAACTCCCCGGGCGTCGCCTCCGGTAACACCGTCCAAGTGCCGGTCCACGCCCCCGTGAACGCCTGCGGGAACAGCGTCTCGGTCGTGGGCGCCATCAACCCGTCGTTCGGCAACGAGTGCGGCAACGGCATCGAGCCCACGCACCCGGGTCACCCGGGCGAGCCGGGGAACCCGGGGAACCCCGGGAATCCGGGCGAGCCGGGGAATCCCGGCAACCCGGGTGAGCCGGGCAACCCGGGTGAGCCCGGGAACCCCGGTAACCCCGGTGAGCCGGGCAACCCCGGGAACCCGGGCGAGCCTGGGAACCCCGGCAACCCGGGCACGCCCGGTAACCCCGGTACGCCTGGCGAGCCCGGCACCCCCGGCAACCCGGGTGACTCCGGTGAGCACGGGACGCCGAACGGCCCGAACACGCCCGGTACGCACACGATCACGCAGCCCGAGGCGACCGAGGAACTGGCGCAGACCGGTTCCGGTCCGCTCGGCGTGGCCGTTCCGGCCGGCGCCGCCCTGCTGCTCGCCGGATCGGTGCTCTACCGCCGCTCCCGCCGGTCCGCCCAGGTCTAGGACGACCGCGTCACGCAGAGGGGCCCCGCACGGCGGGGCCCCTTCTCATGTCACCAGGTGGCGCGTACCTGACGGATGATGCGCCGGCGCAGCCGCACCCTGCGGCTGCCGTCCCGGTGCAGGCTCAGGCGGTCCAACTCCCAGTGACCGTACTCGGCATGGTCGGTCAGCAGCCGCGTCGCCTCCTTGCGGGAGACACCGCGCGGCACGTACACGTCGACAAATTCGTATTCCGGCATCGCATCTATTGTGCGGGCACAGGCCAGGTACGGATAGCGTGCGTCCCATGTCTGATGCTGCGCAGCCGACCGCTGCCGAGGTACGTGCCGCCGCCGAGGCGGTCAAAACCGCACTGGACCGTCACCTCGAGGCGGTCGAACGTCGTTCGGGGGACGACGACCCGGCCGTCTATGAAGCCTTCAACGCCCTCGCCGCGGCGGCCGAGGCCTACGACGAGCGGCTCTACGACCGTTACGACGAGGTCACCCCGTTCGAGATCCCGGGCGCCGACGACTCGCTCCCGCCCTACGCGGGTCCGGAGGAGCCGCACGCCCTGAGCGTACTGATCCGTCGCGACTACGCCGTCGTCGAACCGCAGCGGCTGCTCGCCCAGGCACAGCGCATCGCCGATCTGGAGGGCGACGAGGAGGGGCCGGACGCGGGCCCCGCCGCCGGTGTCAGCACGCACGCCGCGCTCGGTGTGCTCTTCGGGGAGTACGAACCGGACGAAATCGCCTCGCGGCACAAGGAGTTCGGCCTGGAGGAGGGCGACTCCACGCTCTGGGTCTCGGCCGCGGAGGAGCTGCCCGAGGCGGGGGAGTGGCTGAACGCCCCCTTCGAGCAGGCCGATCCGGAGCGGATCGTCTGCCGCTTCGACGTCAGCGCGGTCTTCGACGACGAGCTGGACGACGACCTGGAGGAGCAGGACGCCTGAGGCGCACGGCGTCGTACGGAGGGCGGGGCACCGCAGGGTGCCCCGCCCTCCGGCTTGCAACCCTGGGTGTCCTCAGTCCTCCGAGGCCGCCAGCAAGGCCTCCAGAAGCGGCCTCAGCCGGGTCGTGCGCTCCGGGGGTACGCCCTCGGCCACCGCGCGGGGCAGGGCCTGGTCCACGCCGTGGACGATCGAGAGATGGCGCTCGCCCCGGCCGAAGGCCGTGTACACCCAGGCCCGGTCAAGGCCCTGGGCCGCGTCCCCCGGCAGCACCACGACCGCGGCCGGCCAGCGCATCCCGGCGGCCTGGTGGGCCGTGAGCGCCCAGCCGTGCCGGAGCGCGGACTCCACCCGCTCCTTCGGTACGACGAGGGGCTCGCCGGCGCACTCCAGGCGCAGGCCCTCGGCGTCGGCGCCCACGACCGTCCCGGTCACCGTGCGCCCCGGGGCCGGCACGTAGGCCACCCGGTCGCCCGGGTCGAAGCCGCCGAAGCGGCCGGGGCCGGGGTTGAGCCGCTCCTTGAGCGCCGCGTTCAGCGCGCGGGTGCCCGCGGAGCCGCCGTGGCCGACCGTGATCACCTGGGTGCTCCCGGCGGGCACGTCGAACGCGCGGGGGATCGAGTCGGCGACGAGCTGGACCGTGCGGTGGACCGCCTCGCCCGCGTCCCGGACCGGGACGATCACGACCTCCTTGCCGGGAGCCTCCACCTGGTTCAGCTCGCCGATGCCGATGCCCGAGATCAGCTCGCCGATCGGTCCTGGGTCGGGGAGGCGGGAGGCGACCGCCGGACACACCCGGGCCGCCAGCACATCGCCGAACACCCGGCCGGCGCCCGCGGAGCCGAGGACGCCGGGGTCCCCGCTGAGCACGAGACGGCAGCCGTCGGGCAGGGACTCGACGAGCGTCGTCGCGCTCTCGACGTCCAGCTGCGGCGCGTCCAGGACGACCAGCAGGTCCAGGGCCAGGGAGCCCTCCTCGTCACGGCCGGGACCCGCGGCGCCGGACACCAGGGCGGCGACCGTCAACGCCTCCGCGCCGAGGCGCTCGACCCCGTTCTCGCTGTGCGCGGCCACGGCGACCCGCAGGCCCCGCTCCCGGGCGGCCTCGGCGAGCGCGACCGGCTCGCTGCGGGCCGTCTCGCCCCCGGTGTGCAGGACCAGGCCGTACGCGCCGGCCGCGCGGACCAGGTCGGGGCCCTCCCAGACCTCCGCGGAGACGGTCTTGACCAGCCGGGCCAGACCGTCGGCGAGGCTCTCCTCGGCCATGGCGTACCGGTCGAGCCCAAGGAGGGCCGGCACGTCGGGCTCCTCGGCCTCGGAGGTCTCGGCACCGTCGCCGCCCTCGGCGTCGGCTTCTTCCTCGTCCTCGGTCTCTTCGGGGACCTGCTCCTCCTCCTGGAAGAGCAGCACCGCGCCCTCGGCGGCCGCCGCCCGGATCGCCTCGTCCGGGTCGGACACGGAAAGGCCGGTGAGTCCGGTCCGTACGGCGGTGTCCCCCAGGGCCGTGGAGCCCTTCAGCGCGGCCCGTTCGAGCAGCCAGGCCACCAGGGCGACGGCCCGGCGGGGGTCGTCGGGCCCGCACTCCGCGCCGAGCAGGGCCCGGGCGAAGCCGTCGGCGTGCTCGGGCCGCACCCCGGGCACGGCAAGCAGCTGCCACGGGTCCTCCCGCAGCGCCTCCGCGGCGCCCTCGCCCAGGGTGGCGGCGACCTGGCCGGCCAGCGACTCCGGCGCCCCACCGCGCGCGAGGACCTCCCGCACGGCCTCAAGCGTCTCCGGGGCGGCCGCCCGCGCCTGACCCACCGGGCCCACGGGGGCTGCCGGGACGGGCGTGGCGGGCGCCGGGACGGACGCGGTGCGTCGCGGCTCAGGAGAGGGCGAGGGGGCGGGCGAGGGCTGCGGCGCCTCGAAGAACGCGCTGCCCGACTTCGTACCGCTCTCCACCGCCCGCACCGCCGCGAGCAGGTCGGCCGCTGTGCCGCTCAGCTTCGTGCCCGCGTCCACGGGCGCCGCCTTCTCGGCCTTGCGCTGCTCGATCCGGGCCCGCAGCTCCCGCTGCGCGGCCAGCTCCGCCTGCGCCTCGGACACCTCGGCGGCCTTCGCCTCCGCGTCGCCGGCCTTCGCTTCCCCGTCGGCGGCCTTCGGCTCCTCCGCGGCGGCATCCGGGGCGTGCTCGGCCGCGGCCTCGTCGGTCTCGCCCGGCTCTGGCTCGGTGGCCTCGGGCGGGGTCTCCCGCGAAGGCTCGGTCACAAGGTGCTCCAGTCCTGGTCCGGATAGCGGTGCACGGGCGCCGACACATCGTCGAGCGCCCGGCAGATCTCGTCAGGAAGACTAAGGCTCTCCACTGACAGAGCGGCCGTGAGCTGCTGCGCGTTGCGCGCGCCGACCACCGGGGCGGTCACGCCGGGCCGGTCGCGGACCCAGGCGAGCGCCACCTGGAGCGGCGTCGTCGCCAGGCCGTCCGCCGCCGTGGCGACCGCGTCCACGATCCGGCTCGCGGCCTCGTCGAGATACGGCTCCACGAACGGGGCCATGGTCTCCGAACCGCCCCGCGAGTCCGTCGGCGTGCCGGTGCGGTACTTGCCCGTCAGCACCCCGCGCCCGAGCGGCGAGGACGGCAGGAGGCCTATGCCCAGGTCCAGGGCCGCGGGCAGCACCTCCCGCTCGACGCCCCGCTGGAGCAGCGAGTACTCCATCTGCGTCGCCGCGAGCCGGGTCCGCCCCGCACCGGCCGCGCCGAGCTGCCAGGTGCCGGCCTTCGCCAGCTGCCACCCGCAGAAGTTGGACACGCCCACGTACCGCGCGCGGCCGCTGCTCACGGCGATGTCCAGCGCCTGGAGGGACTCCTCCAGCGGGGTGTGCGGATCGAAGGCGTGCAACTGCCACAGGTCCACGTGGTCCGTGCCGAGCCGGGCCAGGGACGCGTCGAGCGCCGCAAGGAGGTGCCCGCGCGAACCGTCCATCCGCCGGTACGGGTCAGGCACGCTGCCCGCCTTGGTGGAGATGACCAGATCACGCCGCGGCACCAGCCGCTCCATGAGCTGCCCGAGCACGTACTCGGCCTCACCCCCGCCGTACACGTCCGCCGTGTCCACGAGCGTGCCGCCCGCGTCCCAGAAAGCCTTCAACTGGTCGGCGGCGTCGTGCTCGTCGGTGTCCCGGCCCCAGGTGAGGGTGCCGAGCCCGAGCCGGGACACGCGCAGGCCGGTACGTCCGAGATGCCTCTGCTCCATGGGCGCGAGATTACTGGCCAAGACCCCACGCGGAGAGAGCCTGTGGACAACCTCCCCCTGACGGATCCGTGACCCGCGCGCTAGAGTCCGGCCCAAGGGACGTTACTGATCGGTAAAGAGGGTGTGGTCATGAGGCTCGGCATCAACCTCGGCTACTGGGGCGCGGGCATGGACGGCGACAACCTCGCCGTCGCCCAGGAGGCGGACCGCCTCGGCTATGACGTCTGCTGGGCCGCCGAGGCCTACGGCTCCGACGCGCCCACCGTGCTCTCCTGGGTGGCAGCCAAGACCGAGCGGATCGACGTCGGCTCGGCGATCATGCAGATCCCGGCGCGCCAGCCCGCGATGACGGCGATGACCGCCGCCACTCTCGACTCGCTCTCCGGCGGCCGGTTCCGCCTCGGCCTCGGGGTGTCGGGACCGCAGGTCTCCGAGGGCTGGTACGGCGTCAAGTTCGACAAGCCGCTGGCCCGGACCCGCGAGTACGTCGAGATCGTCCGCAAGGCCATGACCCGCGAGCGGCTCACGTACGAGGGCGAGCACTGGACGCTCCCGCTGCCGGAAGGCCCGGGCAAGCCCATCAAGCTCACCGTCCACCCGCAGCGCGAGCACATCCCGCTCTACATCGCGGCGATCGGCCCGAAGAACCTGGAGCAGACCGGCGAGATCGCCGACGGCGCGCTGCTGATCTTCCCCTCCGCCGAGCACCTGGAGGAGACGGCGCTGCGCCCGCTGCGGGCGGGCCGCGAGAAGGCGGGCCTGACGATGGAGGGCTTCGACGTCCACCCGACCCTGCCGATCGCCCTCGGCGACGACATCGACGCCCTGGCGGACATCTTCCGCCCGTACACCGCCCTGTACGTCGGCGGCATGGGCAGCCGGAAGCAGAACTTCTACAACCAGCTGGCCCAGCGCATGGGCTACGAGAAGCAGGCCGCCGAGATCCAGGACAAGTACCTGTCGGGCGACAAGACGGGCGCCGCGGCCGCCGTCCCGCGCCAGCTGATCGACCAGACCACGCTGCTCGGCTCCGTGGACCGGATCGCCGACCGGATGAAGGCCTACGCCGAGGCCGGTGTCACGACGCTGACCCTCGCCCCGGCCGGCTTCACCCTCGACGAGCGGCTGGCGGCGCTGCGGGCGGGCACCGAGGCCCTGGAGCACGCGGGCCTGGCCTAGCGCCTAGCCGGAAGCTCCGCGGAAGTCTGCGGCCGTGGTGGGGGCTCGGGGGGTCTTCCCCGCCACGGCCGTCACGCAGCACAACGCTTCACACGGGCGCACGGTTACGAGCCGGACGCTCCTTCTTTCAGCCGAACGGCCCGCCCCTCCTGTTGCCCACCCGGCCGTACCGCACTTGACTCGTTCAATGCGGACGTGCGGCGTGCGGACGCCCGTATGGAGGTGGCTGCAATGCTCACGGCCAAGAGCCTGTTCCAGGAAATCATCGACAACGACGAGTCCTTCCAGCTCTTCTGCTCCATCGCCGCCAGCGGCGAGTCCCAGGGAGGCTGGGAGAACGCGCGGATCGCGGCCCTCGTCGCCCCCGGTATGCGGGACCTGGCCCCGAAGATCACCCGGCATGGCGCCGACGAGGACAAACACGGGCGGATCTTCAACGCGTTGCTGAAGAAGCGCGGCCTCGAACCCGTACCGGTGCCGTCCGACACCGACTACACGATGCTCCTCGAACAGGGCGGCATCGGCCTCGCCCACGACAAGCTCCGCCGGGACGAGCCGCTGAGCGAGGAGGACATCATCGTCTACCTCGCGCACAGCCGGGTCACCGAGCAGCGGGCCGCGGACCAGATGGACATGCTGGTCACGTACTTCGGGAACCATCCCGAGCTCGGCAAGGCCATCCACATGATCGACAACGACGAGGCGAACCACCTCGCGTACTGCCACGAGGAGCTGCTGCGCCTCGCGTACGCCGGGCACGGCCGGCTCATCCAGCGCACCCTGCGCGAGTCCGCGCTCGCCGAGATCAAGGTCTACCGGGACGTCAGCCTCGCCGTGATGGGCCACATGGGCCGCATCCTGAAGTGGCCGAAGGCCAAGGCGGGGGCGCTCGCCGCCGGGATCCACGGCATGTACGGGTACGAACGCCTCGCCGGCTGGCACAAGATGGTCGACCTCAAGATGCCGGAGCGCCGTGACGCGCTGGGCGGGCCCGCGACGCCGGCCCCCGCGTTCTAGGACGGCCGGGCCTGACACCCCCTACAGCCAGCCCCGGCGCTTGAACAGCCGGTACAGGCCCAGCTCGATGCCGATCAGGATCAGGATCAGCGCCGGATACGACCAGGTCCACGTCAGTTCCGGCATGTGCTCGAAGTTCATGCCGTAGATCCCCGCGACCATCGTGGGGACCGCGGCCATGGCCGCCCACGCCGAGATCTTCCGTACGTCGTCGTTCTGCCGCACGCCCATCTGCGCCAGATGCGCCGCCAGGACGTCCGACAGCAGCCGGTCGAGGCCCTCCACCTGCTCGTTGGCGCGCATCAGGTGGTCGCTGACATCGCGGAAGAAGGGCTGCGAGCCCTCGTGCACGAACGGCACGTCCCCGTCCGCGAGACGGGCCATCGGGCCCGAGAGCGGCCCGGCGCCCCGCCGGAACTCCAGGACCTGCCGCTTGGCCGTGTAGATCCGCTCCGCCGTGTTCGACGGGCCCACGCCCACCGGGGCGAACACGTCCGCCTCCAGCTCCTCCAGGTCGACCTGGAGCTCACCCGCCACGTCGATGTAGTGGTCCACGACCGCGTCGCTGACCGCGTACAGGACGGCCGTCGGACCGTGCCTCAGGACGTCGGGCTCGGCCTCCAGACGGCGCCGTACGGCCGCCAGCGGCGCGCCCTCCCCGTGCCGGACCGTCACCACGAAGGAATCGCCCACGAACAGCATCAGCTCGTCCAGGGAGACCCGGTCGCTCTCCGGCTCGTACACGACGGGCTTGAGGACGACGAACAGCGAATCGTCGAAGATCTCCAGCTTGGGGCGCTGATGGGCCTTCAGGGCGTCCTCGACGGCAAGCGGATGCAGCGCGAACTCGTCGGAGACATGGTCGAACTCGGCCTCCGTCGGCTCGTAGAGCCCGACCCAGAGGAAGGCGTTCCCGCTCGCCCGCGCCTCTGCCAGGGCGTCGGACAGATCCGCGGGGCCCTCGGTGCGGCGCCCGTCCCGGTAGATGGCGGAGTCCACGATCACGCGCCGCATTCTCCCCCGTGCCGAGGCCGCCCGCACGCTCGGACACCCCGCACGCGCGCGTGCGGGTGTCTACTCTTGCCGCCATGGCCACGCTTCTTCTCGTCCGGCACGGACGCTCCACCGCCAATACCTCCGGTGTGCTCGCCGGGCGGCTGCCCGGGGTCGCTCTCGACGAGCGGGGGCTGGCGCAGGCCGCCGCGCTGCCCGGGCGGCTTGACGGGGTGCCGCTCGCGGCCGTCGTCACCAGCCCGCTCCAGCGCTGCCGCGAGACCCTGCGACCCCTCCTGGAGGCCAGGCCCGGGGTGCCGCTCCACACCGAGGAGCGGATCAGCGAGTGCGACTACGGCGACTGGTCGGGGCGCAAGCTCGCCGAACTGGCCGACGAGCCCCTCATGCAGGTCGTCCAGGCCCACGCCTCCGCCGCCGCCTTCCCCGGCGGCGAGTCGATGCGCGCCATGCAGGCCCGGGCCGTCGACGCCGTACGGGACTGGAACGCGCGCGTGGAGGCCGAACACGGCGAGGACGCCGTCTACGCCATGTGCTCCCACGGCGACATCATCAAGTCGATCGTCGCCGACGCCCTCGGCATGCACCTCGACCTCTTCCAGCGCATCCACGTCGACCCCTGCTCCGTCACCGTCATCCGCTACACCCGGCTGCGCCCCTTCCTCGTACGCCTCGGCGACACCGGCGACTTCGCCGCCCTCGCCCCCAAGGCGAGCGCCGACCCCAACGGGGCCGCCGAGGTAGGGGGCGGTGCGGGCGCACCGTGATCCATCCGCGCAGTAGGGTGGACGGGCCGCTGTAGCGCGTGCCTCCATCACTGCCGAGACCCAAGGGAGTCAGGGACGTGTCCCGTCAGGTGTTCCTCTACGACCCACCGGAGCGTTTCGTGGCCGGCACGGTCGGGCTGCCTGGCCGCCGTACGTTCTTCCTGCAGGCGTCCGCGGCCGGCCGGGTCACCAGCGTGGCGTTGGAGAAGACCCAGGTCGCCGCGCTCGCCGAACGCATCGACGAACTCCTCGACGAGGTGGTCCGCCGCACCGGCGGCAACGCGCCCGTCCCGGCCGTCGCGCCGGCCGACATCGCCGACACCGCGCCCCTCGACGTGCCCGTCGAGGAGGAGTTCCGGGTCGGCACCATGGCGCTCGCCTGGGACGGCGAGGAGCAGCGCATGATCGTCGAGGCGCAGGCGCTCGTCGAACTCGAGGCCGAGTCCGAGGAGGACCTCGCCGCCGCGGAGGAACGGATGCTCCAGGACGAGGAGAACGGGCCGCCGATGCTGCGCGTCCGCCTCACCGGGTCGCAGGCCAGGGCCTTCGCCAAGCGCGCCCTCGACGTGGTCAACGCCGGGCGTCCGCCGTGCCCGCTGTGCAGCCTGCCGCTCGACCCCGAGGGCCATGTGTGCCCCCGCCAGAACGGATACCGACGCGGAGCATGAGCGGCCTCGACAACCGGGCGGTCGTCGACCTGCTCACCAAGGGCGAGCTGACCGTGCGCGGCCAGGTCCGCGAGGCCTCCAACGCGGTGCTCGTCTGCGCCGTCTCCCTCGATGGCTCCGAGGCCGAGTGCGTCTACAAGCCCGTCGCCGGCGAGCAGCCCCTCTGGGACTTCCCCGACGGCACCCTCGCCCAGCGCGAGGTCGCGGCCTACGAGCTCTCCGAGGCCACCGGCTGGGGCCTCGTACCGCCCACGGTGCTGAGGGACGGACCGTACGGCGAGGGCATGGTCCAGCTGTGGATCGACGCCGACCCGGGGGCGAGCCTGCTCGCGCTCACCGAGGACGAGGAGGCGGGGGAGGGTTGGAAGGCCGTCGGGCCCGCCCAGGTCGGCGAGGACCGCACCGCCCTGCTCGTCCACGCCGACCGCCCCGAACTGCGCCGGCTCGCCGTCCTGGACGCCGTCATCAACAACGGTGACCGCAAGGGCGGGCACCTGCTGCCCGCGCCGGACGGCCGCCTCTACGGCATCGACCACGGGGTGACCTTCCACGTGGACGACAAGCTGCGGACGCTGCTGTGGGGCTGGGCGGGCGAGGAGCTGCCCGCCGAGGCCGCCGCCGTCCTGGAGCGGCTCGACGGCTCCCTCGCCCCCGGGACCCCGCTCGCCACCCGACTGGCGGAGCTGCTCACCGCGGCCGAGGTGGACGCCCTGCGCCGCCGCGTCTCCGCCCTGCGCACCACCGGCCGCCACCCGGAGCCCTCCGGGCAGTGGCCGGCGATCCCCTGGCCGCCGGTCTGACCTCCGGCCGCCGCCTGAGCCCGCTCCGGCCTCCGGGTGCCGCCTGGCCCGCCCGGCCTCCGGGCGCCGCCTGGGTCCCCTCCGACCGATCGGATCCGGCCAAGCCCCCTACCCGGGCCGTACCCCCCAGGGGGTATGCATGAACGGCCGCGAGCTGCAAGAGCGCCTCCTCGGCCAAGATCCCGCATCCGGTTCGTATCCGGAACGAGTGTCCGGTTACGCTCAGGTCATGCATGCCTGGCCCGCTTCTGAGGTCCCCGCCCTGCCCGGCAAGGGCCGCGACCTCCAGATCCACGACACCGCGACCGGTGGACGAGTGACCCTCGCCCCCGGTCCCGTCGCCCGTATCTACGTATGCGGCATCACGCCGTACGACGCGACCCACATGGGTCACGCGGCGACCTACAACGCGTTCGACCTCGTTCAGCGCGTGTGGCTCGACACCAAGCGGCAGGTCCACTACGTCCAGAACGTCACCGACGTCGACGATCCACTCCTGGAGCGCGCGATCCGGGACGGCGTCGACTGGGTCGGCCTCGCCGAGCGCGAGACCGCCCTCTTCCGCGAGGACATGACCGCCCTGCGGATGCTGCCGCCGCAGCACTACATCGGCGCGGTCGAGGCCATACCCGGCATCGTGCCGCTCGTCGAACGGCTGCGGGACTCCGGCGCGGCCTACGAACTCGACGGCGACATCTACTTCTCCGTCGAGGCCGACCCGCACTTCGGCCAGGTGTCGAACTACGACACCGAGCTGATGCGCCACCTCTCCGCCGAGCGCGGCGGCGACCCGGACCGCCCGGGCAAGAAGAACCCGCTCGACCCGATGCTCTGGATGGCCGCCCGTGAGGGCGAGCCGAGCTGGGACGGCGGCAGCCTCGGCGCCGGCCGCCCCGGCTGGCACATCGAGTGCGTCGCGATCGCCCTCGACCACCTCGGCATGAGCTTCGACGTCCAGGGCGGCGGCTCCGACCTGATCTTCCCGCACCACGAGATGGGCGCCTCCCACGCCCAGGCGCTGACCGGCGAGTTCCCCATGGCCAAGGCGTACGTGCACGCCGGCATGGTCGCCCTCGACGGTGAGAAGATGTCCAAGTCCAAGGGCAACCTGGTCTTCGTCTCGGCGCTCCGCCGCCAGGGCGTCGACCCGGCCGCCATCCGGCTCTCGCTCCTCTCGCACCACTACCGCGCCGACTGGGAGTGGACCGACCAGGTCCTCCAGGACGCCGTGGAGCGCCTGGACCGCTGGCGCGCCGCCGTCTCCCGTCCCGACGGCACGTCCGCCGACGCGCTGGTCGAGGAGGTCCGCGAGGCGCTCGCCGACGACCTCGACGCGCCGGCCGCGCTCGCCGCGGTCGACCGGTGGGCCGAGCGGCAGCTCGCCGAGGGCGGTACGGACGAGTCCGCGCCCGGCCTCGTCTCCCGCACCGTGGACGCGCTGCTCGGAGTGGCCCTGTAGCCCCCTCCCGTACAACTCGCTTGGCGCGAACCGCCCTTGGACTTCTCACGAAGTCCGGGGGCGGTTCCGTTTTGTCCTGGCCCTGGTGCTCGTTTCTGCGCTAAATACCCTCCATGCAATCAACATTGCGCATGAAGGCTGCATTGGCCGGCGCCGTGCTCGGGCTCCTCGCGGTGTTCGCGGGCCCCGGCAGCGCCCAGTCCGCAGAGCCGTCCGCCGACGAGCCCACGCCGACCACCGTCGGCGACGTCACCGGCTTCCAGGCCGACGGCGCCGTCTACCGGCTGACCGCCGGCAGCGCCCAGGCCCGCGTCAGCTTCGTCACCGACGAGACCTTCCGCGTCGAACTGGCCCCCGACGGCACGTTCACCGACCCCACCGGACAGGACATCGTCAAGCCCCAGGGCCCCCCGCCCCGGACCCGCTGGCGCGACCGCGGCGACCGCTACGAACTCACCTCCGCGAAGGTGACCCTGCGGGCCTACAAGTCGCCGCTCCGCTTCGCCGCGTACCGCGCCGACGGCACCCCGCTCTGGTCCGAGACCAGCGGTCTCAGCTGGACCCAGGAGCGCACCACCCAGTCCCTGGCCCGAGGCGCCGACGAGCAGTTCTACGGCGCCGGGATGCAGAACGGACGCGGCAACACCTCGCACCGCGGCAAGACCGTCGAGGTCGGCGTCGACTACAACTGGAACGACGGCGGCCACCCCAACTCCGTGCCGTTCTACCTCTCCTCGGCCGGCTACGGCGTCTACCGCAACACCTACGCCCCCAACACCTACGTCTTCGGCGAGCCCGTCACCACCAGCGCGAAGGAACAGCGCTTCGACGCCTACTACTTCACCGGCTCAGGCTCCGACGCGGTCAAGGACGTCATCGGCCAGTACACGAACCTGACCGGCAAACCGTTCCTGCCGCCCGTCTACGGCCTGGAGATCGGCGACGCCGACTGCTACCTCCACAACGCCAACCGGGGCGAGCGCCGCACCCTCGACGCCCTGAAGGTCGCCGACGGCTACGTCCAGAACGACATGCCCAACGGCTGGATGCTCGTCAACGACGGCTACGGCTGCGGCTACGAGGACCTCGCCGAGACCGCGAACGGCCTCAAGGACCGCGGCATGCAGCTCGGCCTGTGGACCGAGGACGGGCTCGACAAGCTCGGCGAGCAGGTCAGGGCCGGCCAGCGGGTCGCCAAGCTCGACGTCGCCTGGGTCGGCCCCGGCTACAAGTTCGCCCTCGACGGCTGCAAGGACGCCTACGCCGGCATCGAGGCGCACAGCGACGCCCGCGGCTTCACCTGGGCCCCCGAGAGCTGGTCCGGCGCGCAAGCCTGCGGCGTCCAGTGGTCCGGCGACCAGTCCGGCACCTGGGAGTACATCCGCTGGCAGATCCCCACCTACGCGGGCGCCTCCATGTCCGGACTCGCCTACACCACCGGTGACGTCGACGGCATCTTCGGCGGCAGCGCCAAGACGTACACCCGCGACCTGCAGTGGAAGATGTTCCTGCCGGTCACCATGACCATGGACGGCTGGGCCGCCAACGACAAGCAGCCCTTCCGCTACGGCGAGCCGTACACCTCGATCAACCGCGACTACCTGAAGCTCCACGAGTCGCTGCTGCCCTACATCTACTCGCACGCCCACCGCGCCACGAAGACCGGCGTCGGCCTCGCCCGGCCGCTGGTCCTGGAGTACCCGAACGACCCGAAGGCGGCCTCGGAGACGGCCAAGTACGAGTTCCTCAGCGGTGAGGACTTCCTCGTCGCCCCCGTCTACCAGGACGCCGTCGAGCGCGACGGCATCTACCTCCCCGAGGGCACCTGGATCGACTACTGGAGCGGCCGCACCTTCCAGGGCCCGGTCACCGTCGACGACTACAGCGCCCCGCTCGACACCCTGCCGCTCTTCGTCCGGGCGGGCGCCACCGTCCCGATGTGGCCGGGCGGCATCCGCTCGTACACCGAGCGCACCCCCGGCTCCGCGCTGGCCTGGGACATCTACCCGCAGGGCAGCTCGTCCTTCGAGCTGTACGAGGACGACGGCGTCACCCGCGCCCACCGCACCGGCCAGTACGCCACCCAGACCGCCGAGGTCCGCGCGCCGCAGCGCGGGGCGGGCGACGTGACGGTCAAGATCGGCGCGAGCAAGGGGACCTTCACGGGCAAGTCCACCGCCCGGCCCTACCAGTTCACCCTCCACACCGGCGACGCCCCGAGCGAGGTCTCGCTCGGCGGGCGCGAACTGCCGCGCCTCACCTCCAAGGCCGCCTACGAGGCCGCAGGACAGGGCTGGTGGTACGACCGCGACGACCGCGGGGGAGTGGTGAAGGTCAAGACCGCCGCCCAGCGCACCGACCGCGCCTTCACCCTCGAACTGGAGGACACCAGCGCCGTCGGCGGAGCCGTCCCGGGCGCCACGGCCACCGCCGCCGTCCCGGCCGGACAGGAGCTGGGCGCGGGCGTGCCCGGCACCGTCGCCGTCGACGTGACGGCGGGCACCAGGGACGCCACCGGCGTCGAGGTGTCGCTCACGGCCCCCGCCGGCTGGCAGGTCACCCCGGCCGCTCCGGTCGCCCGCATTCCGGCGGGTACCACGAAGCGGGTCGAGGTCACCGTCACCCCGGCCAAGGACGCGGAGCCTGGCGAGGCCACGCTCACCGCGACCGTCCGTCACCGCGCGGCGAGCCAGGACCGGACGGCCGTCCAGCGCTTCGCCGTCGGGGTGATGCCCGAGCCGCCGTCGGCCGGCGTCTGGGCGAGCGACCTGACCTGGCTGAAGTCCACCAACGGCTGGGGACCGCCCGAACGCGACCGCTCCAACGGCGAGTCGGGCGCGAGCGACGGCCGGCCCCTGACCCTCGCGGGCACGACCTACGAGAAGGGCATCGGCGCCCACGCCGACTCCGACATCGAGGTCTACCTCGGCGGCCGCTGCACCGCCTTCACCGCCGACGTCGGCATCGACGACGAGATCAACGGCTACGGCGAGGTGGCGTTCTCGGTCGAGGCCGACGGCAAGGTCCTGTGGACCTCGCCGAAGCTGACCGGCGCCTCGGCGACGCTGCCCGTCCAGGTGGACGTGACCGGAGCCCGGCACGTCCGGCTCCGGATCACCGACACCAACGGCTCCAAGAGCGGTGACCACGGGGACTGGGCGGCCGCCCGCTTCGACTGCGCCTGACGGCCGAGCGGGTACGCGAAGGGGGCCGCACCGTGATCGGTGCGGCCCCCGTTCCCGTACGGCTCAGTCCTGGTCGTCGCCCTCGCCGTCGCGCTCCTCGGGAGCGTCCGGCGGGGTGTCCTGCGGGGTGTCCGGCATCGCGTCCGACGGAGTGTCCGCCTGCGCGTCCGGCGCGTCGGACGCCTCCGGTGCCGCCTCCGGCCCCGGCTGCTCCGGCTTCGGCGGACGGGTCCGGCCGCCGCCGGTCTCCCGCAGGTACGAGGTGTCCCCGCCCTCCGTGGCGACGCCCGGTCCTGCCGGCCCGGGACCCGGCCCCGGGCCGCCGTCCCGCCGCCGCAGGTAGCGCTCGAACTCGCGGGCGATGGCCTCGCCCGAGGCCTCCGGCAGCTCCGCCGTGTCCCGCGCCTCCTCCAGCGTCTGGACGTACTCCGCCACCTCGCTGTCCTCGGAGGCCAGTTGGTCCACGCCGAGCTGCCAGGCCCGCGCGTCCTCGGGCAGTTCGCCCAGCGGGATGCGCAGGCCGATCAGGTCCTCGAGGCGGTTCAGGAGCGCCAGGGTCGCCTTCGGGTTGGGCGGCTGCGAGACGTAGTGCGGCACGGCCGCCCAGAGGCTGACCGCGGGCACGCCCGCGTGCGTGCAGGCCTCCTGGAGGATCCCGACGATGCCCGTGGGCCCTTCGTACCGGGTCTCCTCCAGGTCCATCGTCCGCGCCAGGTCCGGGTCGGAGGTGACCCCGCTGACCGGGACGGGCCGGGTGTGCGGGGTGTCGCCGAGCAGCGCGCCCAGGATCACCACCATCTCCACGCCCAGCTCATGGGCGAAGCCCAGGATCTCGTTGCAGAACGAGCGCCAGCGCATCGACGGCTCGATCCCGCGCACGAGCACCAGGTCACGCGGCTTCTCGCCGCCGACCCGGACCACGGAGAGTCTGGTCGTCGGCCAGGTGATCTTCCGGGTGCCGTTGTCCAGCCATACCGTGGGCCGGTTGACCTGGAAGTCGTAGTAGTCCTCGGCGTCGAGCGCCGCGAACACCTCGCCCTTCCATTCCCGGTCCAGGTGGGCGACCGCGGTGGAGGCGGCGTCGCCGGCGTCGTTCCAGCCCTCGAACGCGGCCACCATGACCGGGTCGATCAGCTCGGGAACCCCCTCGAGCTCGATCACCCAGCGCCTCCTTTTCGACGTTGCTGCCGTTCCTGTCTTTCCAGTCGTACGGACCAACCTTAAGGCTTTCCGGGGGCCCGTCCGCAGCCCTCGTGCACCACCGAAGGCCGTTCGCGGCCTTGATCGACTACCCAGGAACGCGCCTCGGCACACGGACGAGTAAGGGGCGGCCTCCAGGGAGACCGCCCCTTACCCCGCCTCTTACCTCACGAGATCAGCGCGTCACTTGCGCAGCATCTCGTCGACCTTGCCCCGGATCTCGTCCGTGGCGAGGCCCCGTATCGTCAGCGTCGTACGGCGGCGCAGCACGTCGTCCGCCGTCTCGGCCCACTCGTGGTCCCGGGCGTAGGCGACCTGCGCCCAGATCTCCGGCGCGTCCGGGTGGACGCGCTCGCCGAGCGCCGGGTTCTCGTTCGCCATCCGCGCGATGTCGAAGGCGAGCGAACCGTAGTGCGTCGCGAGGTGCTTGGCGGTGTCGGCGGCCATCCGCGGGCCGGGGGCCGGGCCGTCGACGAGCAGCCGGTGCGCGACCGCGTTCGGGTTGGCGATGCCGGGCAGCGGGAGCCGCTTCGGCAGCGTGGACACCGACTCGTAGTCCTCGCCCAGCGGGTGCCCCGGCAGGGCCTCCAGCTTCTTCATGACCGTACGGCCGATGTGGCGGAAGGTCGTCCACTTGCCGCCGGCCACCGACAGCATGCCGCCGCGGCCCTCGGTGACGACCGTCTCGCGCTTGGCCTTGGAGGTGGCGCCGGGGCCGCCCGGCAGCACCCGCAGCCCCGCGAAGGCGTAGGTGATCAGATCGCGCGACAGCTGCTGGTCGCGGATGGAGAACGCGGCCTCGTCGAGGATCTGCGCGGTGTCCTTCTCGGTCACCTCGACCTGGCCGGGGTCGCCCTCGTACGCCTCGTCGGTCGTGCCGAGCAGCAGCATGTCCTCCCAGGGGAGGGCGAAGGTGATCCGGTACTTGTCGATCGGGGTCGCGAGCGCGGCCTTCCACGGCGAGGTCCGCTTCAGGACCAGGTGCGCGCCCTTGGAGAGCCGGATGGAGGGCGCCGCGTTCGGGTCCTCCATCTTCCGCAGGTGGTCGACCCACGGGCCGGTCGCGTTGAGCACCAGGCGGGCGGTGACGCCGAACTCCTCACCGCTCGTACGGTCCTTCAGCTCCGCGCCCGTGACCCGGCCGCGGGTGAAGCGCAGCCCGGTGACCTCGGCGTGGTTGAGGACGACGGCGCCGGCCTCGACCGCGGCGCGGACCGTCATCAGCGCCATGCGGGCGTCGTTCATCTGGTCGTCGCCGTACACGGCCACGGCCTTCAGGTTGTCCGTCCGCAGCTCCGGTACGTCCTGCGCGGCCTTGGCGGGGCTGAGCAGGTGCCCGACGCCGTCACCGAAGGCGGAGAGCGCGGAGTACGCGAAGACACCGGCGCCCAGCTTGGCGGCGCCGTGCGGGCCGCCCTTGTAGACGGGCAGGTAGAAGGTGAGCGGGTTGGCGAGGTGCGGCGCGACCTGGCGGGAGACCGCACGACGCTCGAAGTGGTTCTCCGCGACCAGCTTGACCGCGCCGGTCTGCAGGTAGCGCAGCCCGCCGTGGAGCAGCTTGGAGGAGGCGGAGGAGGTGGCGCCGGCGAAGTCGCCGGCGTCCACCAGGGCCACCCGCAGGCCCGACTGCGCGGCGTGCCAGGCGGTGGAGATGCCCAGGATTCCGCCGCCGATCACCAGGAGGTCGTACGTCGCCTTGGAAAGCTGCTCCCGAGTCTCGGCGCGGCTCGGCAGGGAACCGGCAGCCGGTCGCGTCCCCAGGGCGGGGACGCTCTGCAGGGTGGTCATGTCGATCTACTCCTCGTCCTCGATCCAGCCCATGGTCCGCTCGACGGCCTTGAGCCAGCTCTTGTACTCGCTCTCACGCTTGTCGGCGTCCATGCGAGGGGTCCATTCCGCCGCGCGGCGCCAGTTGGCGCGCAGGGCGTCGGTGTCGGGCCAGAAGCCGACGGCCAGGCCGGCGGCGTAGGCGGCACCGAGGCAGGTGGTCTCGGCGACCATCGGGCGCACGA
Organism: Streptomyces sp. NPDC058579; assembly: GCF_042718575.1. Classification (NCBI taxonomy): domain Bacteria; kingdom Bacillati; phylum Actinomycetota; class Actinomycetes; order Kitasatosporales; family Streptomycetaceae; genus Streptomyces; species Streptomyces sp. NPDC058579. The sequence continues at coordinate 71,066 of NZ_JBHXPI010000009.1, read as the reverse complement.
CCGGCGCGTCGAGGAAGTCCGAGAGGGTCTGCATCAGCAGGTTGTTGGAGGTCATGCCGCCGTCGACCTTGAGCGCGGTCAGCTCGACGCCGGAGTCCTTCGTCATGGCGTCGGTGATCTCGCGGGTCTGCCAGGCGGTGGCCTCCAGGACGGCGCGCGCGATGTGCGCCTTGGTGACGTACCGGGTGAGGCCGGCGATCACACCGCGGGCGTCGGAGCGCCAGTAGGGGGCGAACAGACCGGAGAAGGCGGGCACGAAGTAGGCACCGCCGTTGTCCTCGACCGAGGACGCGAGGGTCTCGATCTCGGCGGCGGACTTGATAAGGCCCATCTGGTCGCGCATCCACTGCACCAGCGAACCGGTGACGGCGATCGAGCCCTCCAGGGCGTAGACCGGCTTGGCGTCGCCGATCTGGTAGCCGACGGTGGTCAGCAGCCCGCTGTAGGAGTTGATGATCTTGTCGCCGGTGTTCATCAGCATGAACGTGCCGGTGCCGTACGTGGACTTGGCCTCGCCCTCGGCGAAACACGTCTGGCCGAAGAGGGCGGCCTGCTGGTCGCCGAGCGCGGAGGCGACCGGGATGCCGTCGAGGACGCCGCCCTTGACGGTGCCGTACACCTCGGCGGAGGAGCGGATCTCCGGCAGCACGTTGGCCGGGATCTCCATGGACTGCACGATGCGCTCGTCCCAGGCCATGTCGTGCAGGTTCATCAGCATGGTGCGCGAGGCGTTGGTGACGTCGGTGACGTGCCGGCCGCCGTCGACACCGCCGGTGAGGTTCCAGATGACCCAGGAGTCCATCGTGCCGAAGAGGATGTCGCCGCGCTCGGCGCGCTCGCGCAGGCCCTCGACGTTGTCGAGCAGCCAGCGGACCTTCGGGCCGGAGAAGTACGAGGCGAGGGGCAGGCCGGTCTCGCGGCGGAAGCGGTCCTGGCCGACGTTGCGGCCGAGCTCCTTGCAGAGCGCGTCGGTGCGGGTGTCCTGCCAGACGAGGGCGTTGTGGACGGGCTCACCGGTGTTCTTGTCCCAGAGCAGCGTGGTCTCGCGCTGGTTGGTGATGCCGACGGCCTTGACGTCCGCGGAGGTGATCCCGGCCTTGCTGATCGCGCCGGCGACCACTTCCTGGACGTTGGTCCAGATCTCGGCGGCGTCGTGCTCGACCCAGCCCGGCTTCGGGAAGATCTGCTCGTGCTCCTTCTGGTCGACGGCGACGATCCGGCCGTCGGTGTCGAAGACGATGCAGCGGCTGGAGGTGGTGCCCTGGTCGATGGCGGCGATGAACGGGCCGGCGGTGTGTGCGTCGGTCACGGTGTGCTCCAAGGAGGTCTCGGTGGAAGGACGGCTCAGGCGAACGCGATGTTGTAGATACCCGCGGCGATCGCGCCACCCACCAGGGGGCCGACGACCGGGATCCATGCGTAGCCCCAGTCGGAGCCACCCTTGTTCGGCAGCGGCAGCAGGGCGTGCACGATGCGCGGGCCGAGGTCACGGGCCGGGTTGATGGCGTAACCGGTCGGGCCACCGAGCGAGAGGCCGATGCCGACCACGACGAACGCGGTGATCAGGGCGCCGATGACGCCGAGGCCCTTGCCGCTGTCGTTGAGGCCCTGGGTGAGCACCGCGAGGACCAGCACGACCGTGCCGATGATCTCGGTGGCCAGGTTCTGCCAGACCACTCGGACCTCGGGCCCGGTGGAGAAGACACCGAGCACCGGACCGGCGTTCGGCGCGGCCTTCTGGTCGACCATGCCCTCCTCGTGCGGCGGCGCGGAGATGATCTCCTGGTCCGTGAGGTGGGCCTGGAACTGTCCGTAGTAGGCGATCCACACCAGGACCGCGCCGAGCATGGCGCCGAGCATCTGGCCCGCGAAGTAGACCGGAACGTTGCTCCAGTCCCCGTCCTTGAGGGCGATGCCGACGGTGACGGCCGGGTTCAGGTGGGCGCCCGAGAGGGTACCCGTCATGTACACGGCGGTCATGACCGCGAAGCCCCAGCCGAACGTGATGGCGAGCCATCCTGCGTTCTGAGCCTTCGAGCGCTTGAGCACCACGGCGGCGACGACGCCACCGCCGAGCAGAATGAGTACGGCGGTACCAATGATCTCGCCGATGAAGATGTCGGAGCTGGACACCCGCGACTCCTTTGTCCTTCGTCCAGGGGAAGGCGAACCCCGGGTCCCTCCGGTGGTCCGCGCCCTCATATGAGGGCGTTGCCGGCCCTTGGCACTGCCACACTCTAGCGCGTATTGCCGGTAGGTGTTCGGCAATGCCGACCGATGCACGGAAGTTTTGCCCTCTGGTTAACAGCGCGTCAAGGGCTGGGGTAATGAAAAACCCGCCGATAACGGGATCGTTACCGACGGGTTGAGCAGGCACTCCTGCCTGGGCGGACGCCCGGGCTCAGTGGATCAGAAGCGCCCCGCGCCCAGATCGCGGGAGACGGCGCGGGCGCAGTCCCGTACGGCCGCGACGAGTTCGGACCGCAACTCGCCGTCCGCGCACACCCGCTCCACCGCGCCTGTGATCGCCACCGCGCCCACCGGCATCCGGCGCCGGTCGTGGATCGGGGCGGCCACCGACGCCACGCCGTCCCAGGTCTCCTCCACGTCCGCGGCCCAGCCCTTGGCCCGGGTCGTGTCGAGCAGCGTCTCGAACTCCTTGAGGTCGGTGACCGTACGGGGGGTGAAGCCCTCGCGCGGCACCTGTAGAACCTCGCTGTGCGCCACCGGGTCGTACGCCGAGAGGACCTTGCCAAGGGCCGTGGAGTGCAGCGGCTGCATCGCCCCCACCTCCAGGACCTGCCGGCTGTCGTCCGGCCGGAAGACGTGGTGGACGATCAGGACGCCCTGCAGGTGCAGCACGCCCAGATGGACGCTCTCGCCGCTGGAGCGCGCCAGGTCGTCCGTCCAGACCAGCGCCCGCGCGCGCAGCTCGTGCACGTCCAGATAGCTGTTGCCCAGGCGCAGCAGCTCCGCGCCGAGCTGGTAGCGGCCCGAGGCCGCCTCCTGTTCCACGAAGCCCTCGGCCTGCAGGGTGCGCAGGATGCCGTGGGCCGTGCCCTTGGCCAGGCCCAGGGACGAGGCGATGTCGGAGAGGCCGAGCCGGCGCTCGCCGCCCGCGAGCAGTCGCAGCATCGCCGCCGCCCGTTCAAGCGACTGGATGTTCTTCGCCATCGCCCGGCCTTTCTCCCTGTCCATGTGTCCATGACCCCGGGGTCTCTCCGTGGATCCTGAAGGACAGGATCGCGTGGATCATGGTGTTCGACAATGCTGAACACTATCGGTCGATGCCGACCGCGCGTTACCTACACAGTGTCGGTCATGAACGGGTCCGACCGGGAGTCCCCGGAAGACAGGATGCCGTCCGCCCAGTGGAACGCGATGTCCACCCCGGCTTCCACGCGGTTACGCTGGCCCCGTGCACCCTCCACCGAGCGTGCAAAGCCGACAGCCGTCGCATCCCAGGGAGCTCATCCATGGCCTCGTCGCCGACCCCTTCCGTTGACAGCCGCACCCGCGCCGCAGCCCTCCGCGAGGCGCTCGCGACCCGTGTGGTGGTGGCCGACGGAGCCATGGGCACCATGCTCCAGGCACAGGACCCCAGCCTCGAGGACTTCCAGGACCTCGAAGGCTGCAACGAGATCCTCAACGTCACGCGGCCCGACATCGTCCGCTCGGTCCACGAGGAGTACTTCGCCGCCGGGGTCGACTGCGTCGAGACCAACACCTTCGGCGCGAACCACGCGGCCCTGGGGGAGTACGACATCCCCGATCGGGTGTACGAGCTCTCCGAATCCGGCGCACGGATCGCCCGCGAGGTCGCCGACGAGTTCACCGCCTCCACCGGACAGCAGCGCTGGGTCCTCGGCTCCATGGGTCCCGGCACCAAGCTGCCGACCCTCGGTCACGCCCCTTTCACCCTGCTGCGCGACGCCTACCAGCAGAATGCCGAGGGCATGATCGCCGGCGGCGCCGACGCGCTGCTCGTCGAGACCACCCAGGACCTCCTCCAGACCAAGGCGTCCGTCATCGGCGCCCGCCGCGCCCTGGACGCCCTCGGCATCGACGTGCCGCTCATCGTCTCCGTCACCGTCGAGACCACCGGCACCATGCTCCTCGGCTCCGAGATCGGCGCCGCGCTCACCGCGCTCGAACCGCTCGGCATCGACATGATCGGCCTGAACTGCGCCACCGGGCCGGCCGAGATGAGCGAGCACCTGCGCTACCTCGCCCGCCACTCCCGTATCCCGCTCTCCTGCATGCCCAACGCCGGCCTGCCCGTCCTCGGCAAGAACGGCGCGCACTACCCGCTGACCGCCCCCGAGCTCGCCGACGCCCAGGAGACCTTCGTCCGCGAGTACGGACTCTCCCTCATCGGCGGCTGCTGCGGTACGACCCCGGAGCACCTGCGCCAGGTCGTCGAGCGGGTGCGCGACCTCACGCCCGCCGTCCGCGACCCGCGCCCCGAGCCCGGCGCCGCCTCGCTCTACCAGACGGTCCCGTTCCGCCAGGACACCGCGTACATGGCGATCGGCGAGCGCACCAACGCCAACGGCTCGAAGAAGTTCCGCGAGGCGATGCTGGAGGGCCGCTGGGACGACTGCGTCGAGATGGCCCGCGACCAGATCCGCGAGGGCGCGCACATGCTCGACCTGTGCGTCGACTACGTGGGCCGGGACGGCGTCGCCGACATGGCCGAGCTGGCCGGCCGCTTCGCCACGGCCTCCACCCTGCCGATCGTCCTCGACTCCACCGAGGTCCCCGTCATCCGGGCCGGCCTGGAGAAGCTCGGCGGACGCGCCGTCATCAACTCCGTCAACTACGAGGACGGCGACGGGCCCGAGTCGCGGTTCGCGAAGGTCACGAGCCTCGCCCAGGAGCACGGCGCCGCGCTCATCGCGCTCACCATCGACGAGGTGGGCCAGGCCCGCACCGTCGAGAACAAGGTCGCCATCGCCGAGCGGATCATCGACGACCTGACCGGCAACTGGGGCATCCACGAGTCGGACATCCTCATCGACACGCTCACCTTCACCATCTGCACCGGGCAGGAGGAGTCCCGCAAGGACGGCATCGCGACCATCGAGGCCATCCGCGAGCTCAAGCGCCGCCACCCGGACGTCCAGACCACGCTCGGCCTGTCCAACATCTCCTTCGGCCTCAACCCGGCCGCCCGCATCCTGCTGAACTCCGTCTTCCTCGACGAGTGCGTCAAGGCGGGCCTCGACTCGGCGATCGTGCACGCCTCCAAGATCCTGCCGATCGCCCGGTTCGACGAGGAGCAGGTCACCACCGCGCTCGATCTGATCTACGACCGGCGACGCGCCCAGCAGGGGGACGAACCGGCCTACGACCCGCTGCAGAAGCTGATGGCGCTCTTCGAGGGCGCCACCACCAAGTCCCTGAAGGCCGGCAAGGCCGAGGAACTCCTCGCCCTGCCGCTCGACGAGCGCCTCAAGCGGCGCATCATCGACGGCGAGAAGAACGGCCTGGAGGCCGACCTCGCCGAGGCCCTCCAGGAGCGCCCCGCCCTCGACATCGTCAACGAGACCCTCCTCGACGGCATGAAGGTCGTCGGCGAGCTCTTCGGCTCCGGCCAGATGCAGCTGCCGTTCGTCCTGCAGTCCGCCGAGGTCATGAAGACGGCCGTCGCCTACCTCGAACCGCACATGGAGAAGACGGACGCCGACGGCAAGGGCACGATCGTCCTCGCCACCGTGCGCGGCGACGTCCACGACATCGGCAAGAACCTCGTCGACATCATCCTGTCCAACAACGGCTACAACGTCGTCAACCTCGGCATCAAGCAGCCGGTCTCCGCGATCCTGGAGGCCGCCGAGGAGCACCGCGCCGACGTCATCGGCATGTCGGGCCTGCTGGTCAAGTCCACGGTGATCATGAAGGAGAACCTGGAGGAGCTCAACCAGCGCGAGCTGGCCGCCAAGTACCCCGTGATCCTCGGCGGCGCGGCGCTGACCAGGGCGTACGTCGAGCAGGACCTGCACGAGATCTACCAGGGCGAGGTCCGCTACGCCCGCGACGCCTTCGAGGGCCTGCGCCTCATGGACGCGCTCATCGCCGTCAAGCGCGGCGTCCCCGGCGCCAGCCTGCCCGAGCTCAAGCAGCGCCGGGTCGCCAAGCGGGACACTCCCGTCCTGCAGGTGGAGGAGCCGGAGCCGGGCGGCCGCTCCGACGTCGCCGTCGACAACCCGGTCCCCACCCCGCCGTTCTGGGGCACCCGCGTCGTCAAGGGCATCCCGCTGAAGGACTACGCCTCCTGGCTGGACGAGGGCGCCCTGTTCAAGGGCCAGTGGGGGCTCAAGCAGGCCCGCGCGGGCGGGGCTACGTACGAGGAACTGGTCGAGACCGAGGGCCGGCCCCGGCTGCGCGGCCTCCTGGACAGGCTGCACACCGAGAACCTCCTGGAAGCCGCCGTGGTCTACGGCTACTTCCCGTGCGTGTCCAAGGGCGACGACCTGATCATCCTCGACGAGGCCGGCAACGAGCGGACCCGCTTCACCTTCCCGCGCCAGCGCCGCGGCCGCCGCCTCTGCCTCGCGGACTTCTTCCGCCCCGAGGAGTCCGGCGAGACCGATGTCGTCGGCCTCCAGGTCGTCACCGTCGGCTCGAAGATCGGCGAGGCCACGGCCAAGCTGTTCGCCTCCGACTCCTACCGCGAGTACCTGGAGCTCCACGGCCTGTCCGTGCAGCTCGCCGAGGCCATGGCCGAGTACTGGCACGCCCGCGTCCGCGCCGAGCTCGGCTTCGCGGGCGAGGACCCCTCCGACGTCGAGGACATGTTCGCGCTCAAGTACCGGGGCGCGCGCTTCTCCCTCGGCTACGGAGCGTGCCCTGACCTGGAGGACCGGGCGAAGATCGCGGACCTGCTCCAGCCGGAGCGGATCGGCGTCCACCTCTCGGAGGAGTTCCAGCTCCACCCCGAGCAGTCCACGGACGCCATCGTGATCCACCACCCCGACGCGAAGTACTTCAACGCGCGGTAACCCCCGCCCCGGGAGTAAATCAGCGCACCTCACGTCATCCGGACGTACACTGGTCGGTCCAGTGCAGGCCGGTCGCCCACCCCCGTACCGGGGTGGGTGACCGGCCTTCTCGTCCCTCCATGGAGGTGTGCCGGATGACCAGTACGGTCCCCGCGTCCCTTGTCCGCGCCAACGGAAGCTCCGCGCTGCAAGCGGTCTTCCTCGACATGGACGGCACCCTGGTCGACACCGAGGGCTTCTGGTGGGACGCGGAGGTGGAGGTCTTCGCCGACCTCGGGCACCGGCTGGACGAGTCCTGGCGCGACATCGTCGTCGGCGGCCCCATGACCCGCAGCGCGGGCTACCTCATCGAGGCCACCGGCGCCGACATCACCGTCGCCGAGCTCACCGTCCTGCTCAACGAGAAGTTCGAGCACCGCATCGGCCGGGGCGTCCCCCTGATGCCCGGCGCCGAGCGGCTCCTCGCCGAGCTGGCCCGGCACAACATCCCGACCGCGCTGGTCTCCGCCTCGCACCGTCGCATCATCGACCGGATCCTCGCCTCCCTTGGCCGTGACCGCTTCGCGCTCACCGTGGCCGGGGACGAGGTGGAGCGCACCAAGCCACACCCCGAGCCCTATCTGACGGCGGCGACCGGCGTCGGCGCCGAACCGGCCCTGTGCGCCGTCATCGAGGACACCGCGACGGGCGTCGCGTCCGCCGAGGCCGCCGGCTGCCGGGTCGTCGCCGTGCCCTCCGTGGCCCCGATCGCGCCCTCCCCTGGGCGGGTCGTGGTCCGCTCCCTGGAGGACGTGGACGTGCCCTTCCTGCGCACGCTGATCACCGGTCCCTGAGCAGAGCTGATCACCGGCCCCTGAGCAGAGAGGCGGCCGCCTCTGGTACGGACCACGCGCGTGACCTTCGTCACCCAGCGTGCCGGACCCCGGGTGGCCGCCTCACGTCCGATATCCGTAATGCCGGGATTGCGGGTCGACGTCTGTCCCGATTCGCGCCTTCCTTGCTCATTCATGCCCGCGCATGACTATCGAGCCCCCTGTATTCATGATCACTATCCGCATCCGAGGCGGACCCGCGGCGGTCAGCCGCCACGGCCGCTCGCACTAATCTTTCGCGAGTACTTCGCCGCGCCTTCCGCGCTCCCGGCGGCCCATCCAAGTCGCCGCGAACACAGGACCGATCGCTCACCATCCCGGCCCGATCGCCCGCCCCGACCGGGCGGAAGCGGTGGAGTGTCCGTACACCGCTGTATCCCAGTGCCGGATGAGGAGAAAGTCCCTGATGCGCCGCAAGACCCTGGCCCTGCCGGCCATAGCCGGCCTGCTCGCCCCCCTGCTCACCGCCTGTGGCGGCGCGGACGAGTCCAGAGCCATCGTCGTCGGCACCACGGACCAGTTCGTCGCCACCAGCGACGCCCCCGCCCCGCTCGACCCGGCCTTCGCCTACGACACCGGTACCTGGAACATCCTCCGGCAGACCGTGCAGACCCTGATGCACGTACCGCGCGGCGGCGGCGAGCCCGTCCCCGAGGCCGCCCAGAGCTGCTCCTTCAGCGACCGGGTCAGCGAGAGCTACCGCTGCACGCTCCGCGAGGGCCTCACCTTCGCCGACGGCACGCCGCTGACCGCCGCCGACGTCAAGTTCTCCGTCGAGCGCGTCCTCGCGATCAAGTCCGACAACGGAACCGCCGCCCTCCTCGCCAACATCGACACCGTCGAGACCAACGGCGAGCGCGACGTCGTCTTCCACCTCAAGGCGCCCGACGCGACCTTCCCGTACAAGCTCTCCACCCCCGTCGCCGGCATCCTCAGCAAGGACAAGTACGACGGCAGGAAGCTCCGCGACGGCTTCGACGTCGACGGCTCCGGCCCGTACACCATGAAGACCGAGCGCGACGGCGACCGCTTCGTCAAGGCCGTCTTCACCAAGAACCCCGCGTACAAGGGCGACATCAAGCTCCGCAACGACAAGGTCGAGCTGCGCTCCTTCGCCGACGCCGACTCCATGGGCCAGGCCCTGGAGAAGAGCGACATCGACATGATGACCCGCGCTATGTCGCTCGAACAGGTCAAGACGCTCACCGAGAAGCCCAAGGACGGCATCGACCTCACCGAGGTCCCCGGCCTGGAGATCCGCTACCTCGCCTTCGACACCGACGCCCCGTCCGTCAAGGACAAGGCCGTCCGGCAGGCCATCGCCGCCGTCGTCGACCGCGGCGCGATCGTCAACGCCGTCTACGGCCCCACCGCCCAGCCGCTCTACTCGCTGATCCCCTCCAGCGTCACCGGCCACTCCACGGCCTTCTTCGACGCCTACGGCGAGCCCAGCAAGAGCCGGGCCGCCGGCATCCTCGGCAAGGCCGGTATCACCGACCCGGTCGCGTTCACCCTGCACTACACCACCGACCACTACGGCTCCGGCACCAAGCAGGAGTTCGAGGCGCTGCGCGACCAGCTCAACGCCACCGGCCTCTTCGACGTGACCGTCGAGGGCAGCGAGTGGTCCACCTTCCGGCCCGCGCAGAAGCGCGGCGACTTCCCCGTCTACGGTCTCGGCTGGTTCCCCGACTTCCCCGACCCGGACAACTACGTCGCCCCCTTCCTCGACGCCGACAACTTCCTCAACACCCCCTACGTCAACGCCTCGGTGCGGGATCAGCTGATCCCGCGCTCGCGCCGCTCGGCCGACCGCACCGCCGCCGGCCCCGTCTTCGGGCAGATCCAGAAGATCGTCGCCCAGGACGTCCCCGTCCTGCCGCTCTGGCAGGGCAAGCAGTACGTCGCCGCGCGCGACGACGTGACCGGCGTCGAATGGGCGCTGAACACCTCCTCTGACCTGCTCCTGTGGGAGCTGGCCCGCAGGAACGCCTGACCCCTCCACCAGTTCGGCTCCACCGGCCGCGCACCCGCGCGCGACGGTCCGGCAAGAGATCAAGAGGCACGTTCTGTGAAGCACAACAAGTGGCTGACGGCACCCCTTGCCGCGGGCCTGTCCGCCGCGCTGCTCAGCGGCTGCGGAACCCAGCAGGGTGGCGGCGCCGGCTCCGGCGGCAACGTCCGCGTCGGCATGTCCGACGAGGTCCTGGCCACCGACCCGGCCGCCGGCTACGACCCCGGCTCCTGGCTGCTGTTCAACAACGTCTTCCAGTCCCTGCTCGCCTTCCCCAAGGGCGGCACCGAGCCCCAGCCTGAGGCCGCCGAGAAGTGTGGCTTCGAAGGCGGCAGCACGGTCTACCGGTGCACCCTGCGCGAGGGCCTGAAGTTCTCCAACGGGAACCCGCTGACGTCCAAGGACGTCAAGTACTCCTTCGACCGGGCGCTGAAGATCGACGACCCGGCCGGACCGGCGCCGCTGCTCTCCTCGATCAAGTCCATCGAGACCCCCGACGACAAGACCGTCGTCTTCCGGCTGAAGACCCCCGACGCCACCTTCCCCAGCAAGATCGCCTCCGGTGCCGGCTCCATCGTCGACCACCGCGAGTACTCCGAGGACGGGCTGCGCACCGACGGCAAGGCGGTCGGCTCGGGCCCGTACAAGCTTGAGTCCATCAGCGAGACCGAGGCCGTCTTCTCCGTCAACGGCGGCTACACCGGCAGCGCCAAGCCGCAGAACGGCGGGGTCACCCTCAAGCTGTACGGCGGCGACCGCGCCGCCCTCTCCAAGGCGCTCTCCGCGGACGAGATCGACATCGCCTACCGAGGCCTCGCCGCCGACGACATCGCCGCCCTCGAAGCCTCCGCGAGCACCGACGACAAGGGTGTCGAGGTCGTCCAGGGCACCAGCGCCGAGGTCCAGCACCTCGTCTTCAACGTCAAGGACCCCGTCGTCGGCAAGCTCGGCGTCCGCCAGGCCATCGCCCACCTCGTGGACCGCGAGGCGCTCGTCCAGCACGTCTACAAGTCGACCGCCACGCCGCTGTACTCGATCGTCCCCGCGGGCATCGCCGGCCACAACACCGCCTTCATCGACACCTACGGCGACCGCCCCGACGCCGCCAAGGCCAAGAAGGCGCTCCGCAAGGCCGGCATCACCGACAAGGTGAAGCTCACCCTCTGGTCCACCCCCAGCCGTTACGGCCCCTCCACCGACCAGGAGCTCAAGGCGATAGCCGAGCAGCTCAACACCAGCGGCCTGTTCGACGCCGAGGTGAAGTCCGTCGAGTTCGACCAGTACGAGAAGGACATCGCGGCCGGCAAGTACGGCGTCTACGTCAAGGGTTGGGTGCCCGACTACCCGGACGCCGACAACTTCACCGCCCCGTTCTTCGGTGAGGGCAACGTCCTCAGCAACAACTACACCAACGCCACCATCACCGGCAGCCTCCTGCCGAAGACCTCCGCCGCCGCCGACCGCACCGGCACCGACCTGGACTTCGGCAAGATCCAGGACCTGGTCGCCGAGGAACTGCCGCTGCTGCCGCTCTGGCAGGGCAAGCAGTACGCCGTCTCCCGGGACGGTGTCACCGGCCTCGACTGGACCCTCGACGCCTCGACCGTCTTCCGCTTCTGGGAGCTGAAGAAGGGCTGACCCCCCGTCCCACGGCGAAGGGGCCCGGCACGCGACACGCGCGCCGGGCCCCTTGCTCGGTCTCGGTGACTGCTTCGCTCGGTCTGAGCGACTACTGCGCCCCGGGGCGCACCAGGCCGCTCTCGTACGCGTACACCGCCGCCTGAACCCGGTCACGCAGCCCCAGCTTGGTCAGCACATGGCCGACATGCGTCTTCACCGTCGTCTCGCTGACGAACAGATCCGCCGCGATCTCCGCGTTCGACAGACCACGCGCCACCAGCTTCAACACCTCGACCTCACGCTCGGTCAACCTGTTCAGCGTGTCCGGGACCTGCTCGTCGCCCGACGGCAGATGCGCCGAGTACTTGTCGAGCAGCCGGCGCGTGATCGACGGCGCCAGCATCGCCTCACCCGCCGCCACCACCCGGATCGCCTGCACCAGCTCGTTCGCCGGGGCGTCCTTCAGCAGAAAGCCACTGGCCCCCGCCCGCAGGGCCTCCACCACGTACTCGTCCAGGTCGAACGTCGTCAGCACCAGGACCTTCGCCGGACCGTCCCGGCCCGGGCCCGTGATCTGGCGCGTGGCCTCCACGCCGTCCATCCGCGGCATCCGGATGTCCATCAGCACCACATCGGGCTGCAACGCGCGCACCTGGTCCAGCGCCTGCAGGCCGTCCCCGGCCTCACCGACGACCGCGATGTCCTGCTCCGCCTCCAGAATCATCCGGAAACCGGTGCGCAGCAGCGGCTGGTCATCGACCAGTAGGACGCGGATAGCCACGAGAACTCCTTCACGGCGCGGGCTGGACCGGCCCCATTCTGCCCTGCCCCGAATCGTCCGACTCCGGCGGGCGCGCTGAAACGATCTCCGCCCGGAACTCCCCGCCGCTCTCCGTCCGTAGCTCCCCGCCGTCCGCCTGCCGGATCTCTCCGCCGTCCGCCCGCCGGATCTCCAGCGGATACACCGGGGGAGTCCCACCGAACTCCGGGCACACCGCCTGGTGGTCGCACCACCCGCACAGCTTCGTCGGCCGGGGCCGCCACTCACCCGTCTCCGTCGCCAGCCGGATCGCCTCCCACAGCGCCAGCAGCTTCCGCTCCACGCGCAGCAGATCCGCCTCCACCGGGTCGTACGTCAGCACATCCCCACTGCCCAGATACACCAGCTGCAGCCGCCGCGGCACGACCTGCTTCAGCCGCCACACCACCAGCGCGTAGAACTTCATCTGGAACAGCGCGCCCTCGCTGTACTCCGGCCGCGGCGCCTTCCCCGTCTTGTAGTCGACGATCCGCACCTCGCCCGTCGGCGCCACATCCACCCGGTCGATCACCCCGCGCAGCCGCAGCCCCGACTCCAGCTCGGTCTCCACGAACAGCTCACGCTCCGCCGGCTCCAGACGCGTCGGATCCTCCAGCGTGAACCAGCGCTCCACCAGCTGCTCGGCCTGGACCAGCCAGCCCGCCAGACGCTCACCCTCCGCGTCCTCCGCGAACAGCTCGGCCAGCTCCGGCTTCGACTCGAGCAGCCGGTCCCACTGCCCGGGAATCAGCCCCTTCGCCCGCGGCGCCGTCCGCTCCACCGCCGGATGATCGAACAGCCGCTCCAGAACCGCGTGCACCAGCGTGCCCCGCGTCGCCGCCTCGCTCGGCTTCTCCGGCAACCTGTCGATCACCCGGAACCGGTACAGCAGGGGACACTGCATGAAGTCGCTCGCCCGCGAAGGCGACAACGACATGGGCGCCCTGGGCCCCACCGCCGGCTGCTCGCTCGTACTCATGACACAGACCCTACGACCCGCCACCGACAGCGAGCCGAATACCATCGACGCCAGACCCCGTCACGCTGCATGATCGAAGAGTGACGCACGACAGGGGTCGAGCGGAAGGCAACGAGAGGAACCCGTGAACCAGGACGACGAGCGCGGCGAGAACCAGCGGCCGCGGTCCGGCGACGCGGAACCGCCGGCCGGCGGCGACTCCCGCACCCGGCGCGGCGAGGACCCCGGCGGAGGAATCCTCATGGGCCGCCCCTTCGGGGTGCCCGTCTACGTCGCCCCCAGCTGGTTCCTCGTCGCGGCCCTCATCACCTGGGTCTTCGGCGACCAGATCCAGCGCGTCCTGCCCGACCTCGGCGCCGCCCGCTACCTCGTCTCTCTCTTCTTCGCCATCGCCTTCTACGCCTCCGTGCTCGTCCACGAACTGGCCCACACCATCGCCGCGCTCCGCTTCAAGCTCCCGGTGCGCCGCATCCAGCTCCAGTTCTTCGGCGGCGTCTCCGAGATCGAGAAGGAGACCGAGACACCCGGCCGCGAATTCGTCCTCGCCTTCGTCGGCCCCCTGCTCTCCCTGGTCCTCGCCGGCGTCTTCTACCTCACGATGTACGCCGTCGAGCCCGGCACCGTCCCCGGTGTCCTCCTCGCCGGCCTGATGATCTCCAACCTCATCGTCGCGATCTTCAACCTGCTGCCCGGCCTGCCCCTCGACGGCGGCCGCATGCTCCGCGCCGTCATCTGGAAGATCACCGGCAAGCCCATGAGCGGCACCATCGCCGCCGCCTGGGTCGGCCGCGCCCTCGCCGTCGCCGTCCTCATCGGCCTCCCCCTGCTCACCCGCACCGGCCTCCTCGGCAACTCCACCGACGACATCAGCGGCATGGACACCGTCACCGACGCCCTCCTCGCCGCGATCCTCGCCGCCATCATCTGGACCGGCGCCGGCAACAGCCTCCGCATGGCCCGCCTGCGCGAACACCTCCCCGATCTCCGCGCCCGCACCCTCACCCGGCGCGCCATCCCCGTCGAACCCGCCACCCCGCTCTCCGAAGCCCTCCGCCGCGCCAACGAAGCCGGAGCCCGCGCCCTCGTCGTCATCGACGGCCAGGGCAACCCCACCGGCCTCGTCCGCGAGAGCGCCATCGCCGGCGTCCCCCAGCACCGCCGCCCCTGGGTCGCCATCAGCACCCTCGCCCAGGACCTCGCCGACGGCATGAGGGTCCCCGCCGAACTCACCGGCCAGCCCCTCCTCGACCACCTCCGCGCCAGCCCCGCCACCGAGTACCTCGTCGTCGAGGAGACCGGCGAGATCTACGGAGTCCTCTCCACCGCCGACGTGGAACGCGCCTTCGTCAAGGCCATGGCAAGACCCTCCTCATAACCCCGGTAAGCTGGTCACATGTCCGAACCGACCGGTGCCGCCCGCCGTCGCGGGCCCTTCAAGGTCGGGGACCAGGTCCAGCTCACCGACCCCAAGGGACGCCACTACACGTTCACTCTCGAGGCCGGGAAGAACTTCCACACCCACAAGGGTTCTTTCCCCCACGACGAGCTGATCGGTGCTCCCGAGGGCAGTGTTGTCCGTACCACGGGAAACGTCGCCTACCTCGCGCTGCGCCCCCTGCTCCCCGACTACGTCCTGTCCATGCCCCGCGGCGCCGCCGTGGTCTACCCCAAGGACGCGGGGCAGATCCTGGCCTTCGCCGACATCTTCCCCGGCGCCCGCGTCGTGGAGGCCGGCGTCGGATCGGGCTCTCTCAGCAGCTTCCTCCTGCGCGCCATCGGAGACAGCGGCATGCTGCACTCCTACGAGCGCCGTGAGGACTTCGCCGAGATCGCCAAGGGCAACGTCGAGCGGTACTTCGGCGGTCCGCACCCCGCGTGGCAGCTGACCGTCGGCGACCTCCAGGACAACCTGTCCGACACCGAGGTCGACCGCGTCATCCTGGACATGCTCGCCCCCTGGGAGTGCCTGGAGGCCGTCTCCAAGGCCCTCGTCCCCGGCGGCATCCTCTGCTGCTACGTGGCGACCACGACCCAGCTCGCGCGCACCGTGGAATCCATCCGCGAGTTCGGCTGCTACGCCGAACCGCAGCCCTGGGAGTCCATGATCCGCAACTGGCACGTGGAGGGCCTGGCCGTCCGCCCCGACCACCGCATGATCGGGCACACCGGCTTCCTCGTCACCGCCCGGCGCCTCGCCGACGGCGTCGAGCCCCCCATGCGCCGCCGTCGCCCCGCCAAGGGCGCCTACGGCGACGACTACGAAGGCCCCAACAAGGGCTGACGCCCCGACAACGAACGCGTGCCGCCGTCGAGTTCCAGCCCCAGGGCAGGGAACTCGACGGCGGCACCTTCACGTTCGGCATCTTTGCGGTACACCCCGCACCCCAGCTGTTCCACCCGCCTGTGACGTGTGGCACGATGCCCGCAACTCCTTCCGCGCCACCCTCACAGGAGACACCCCGCGTGCAGCACCCCGCCGTCCCGGACCTCGCGCACACCCACGCCCGGCCGGTGCACTGGCTGGCCACCGCGACCGCGATGGCCGCCGTCGTCGCCACCGCAGGCCTGCTGCAACCCGGCGCGGCCACCGCCACCTCCGCCGCCCACGGCGGCGAACCCGCCACCACGCGCCCCGCCCCCGACGCGTCGTCGGCCGACTACCCGCTGGAGTGCGGAGGAGCCCCCGTCAAGATCGCGCAGCGCGCGAGCGGGGACCTCGACGGAGACGGACAGGCCGAAACCGTCGCAGTCGTACACTGCGAAGCCGGCTCGGGCACACCCCCGCACGCCGTCTACGTCCTCACCCACGCCAAGACGGGCCCGCACGCGCGCGTGGTCGCGACGCTCGTCGAGCCCACCCAGCAGAAGAACGTCACCGACCTCGCCGTACGCGACAGGGCGGTCACCGCCACCCTGCTCGGCTACTCGTCCCCCGAGGTGCCCAGTTGCTGCCCCGACGAGCGCGAGGACGTCAGCTGGCGCTGGAAGGACGGAGCCTTCGTACGCGCCGCCGGGACCGACGCGCGGAGTGTGTGATCGGTCACTCCGCGTCAGGGCCGTAGACCTCGACCCTGTCCGAAACCCGGCGCACGTGAATGCAGTCGCCCGGGCACTCCTTCGCGGAGTCCACCACGTCCTGCAGCAGCGGCAACGGCACCGGAGCCGACGCCCCCACATCCTGCAGGAGCTCGTCGTCCGCGCTCTTCACGTACGCGAGACCGTCGATGTCCAGCTCGAAGACCTCGGGAGCGTACTGCGCGCAGATCCCGTCCCCGGTGCAGAGATCCTGGTCGATCCAGACCTCCAGCGCCTCGCCGGCGCCCTCCGTCGGGGCCTCGTTCCGCACCGTCATGTCCCCTGCCGTTCCTGAGCGTCGAAAAAAGATCGTTCTTCTAAGTCCGGCCAAGCCTGACGGGTGTTGACCACTGACGACGATACAACCGCCCGCATTCTGATGTTGATGGGTGGGTATTCACCTGGCGTGAGGGGAAGCGCAAGGGTGAAGATCGGACACACCCCGACAGTCTTTAGTGATCTAGGGGTTTCAATCGACACCCACGCAGGTAGGGTCAGGAAGCGTCCAGCTCCCCTTGGAGGAGGTGAGGACCGTGGCAGCCCACGACGACGACATCAACCGCGGCATCCGGCCGGGGCGGGGGTCTGAAGACCCCGCCGGCCAGGTTGCCTATCTTGAGCAGGAAATCGCCGTCCTGCGCCGCAAGCTCGCCGACTCTCCGCGTCATACGAGGATTCTCGAAGAGCGGATCGTCGAGCTGCAGACAAACCTGGCCGGCGTGTCCGCGCAGAACGAGCGGCTCGCCAACACACTCCGTGAGGCCCGCGACCAGATCGTGGCCCTCAAGGAGGAGGTCGACCGGCTCGCACAGCCGCCGGCCGGCTTCGGAGTGTTCTTGCACGCCAATGAGGACGGCACGTGCGACATCTTCACCGGGGGCCGCAAGCTCCGGGTGAACGTCAGCCCCAGCGTCGAGCTCGAAGAGCTCCGGCGCGGCCAGGAAGTCATGCTCAACGAAGCGCTCAACGTGGTCGAGGCCATGGAGTACGAGCGCGCCGGGGACATCGTCACCCTCAAGGAGATCCTCGAGGACGGCGAGCGCGCCCTGGTGGTCGGGCACACCGACGAGGAACGGGTGGTCAGGCTCGCCGAGCCGCTGCTGGACATCACCATCCGCCCCGGCGACGCCCTGCTGCTCGAACCCCGCTCCGGCTACGTCTACGAGGTGGTGCCGAAGAGCGAGGTCGAGGAACTGGTCCTCGAAGAGGTCCCCGACGTCGACTACAACAAGATCGGCGGCCTCGGCGGCCAGATCGAGATGATCCGGGACGCCGTCGAGCTTCCGTACCTCTACCCGGACCTCTTCAAGGAGCACGAGCTCCGGCCACCGAAGGGGATCCTGCTCTACGGCCCGCCCGGCTGCGGCAAGACGCTGATCGCGAAGGCCGTCGCCAACTCCCTTGCCAAGAAGGTCGCCGAGGTGACCGGACAGCCCGCGGGGAAGTCCTACTTCCTGAACATCAAGGGCCCCGAGCTCCTCAACAAGTACGTCGGTGAGACCGAGCGGCACATCCGCCTCGTCTTCCAGCGTGCCCGGGAGAAGGCGAGCGAGGGCACCCCCGTCATCGTCTTCTTCGACGAGATGGAATCCCTCTTCCGCACCCGCGGATCCGGAGTCAGCTCGGACGTCGAGAACACGATCGTCCCCCAGCTGCTCGCCGAGATCGACGGTGTGGAAGGCCTGGAGAACGTCATCGTCATCGGCGCCTCCAACCGCGAGGACATGATCGACCCCGCGATCCTGCGGCCCGGCCGGCTCGACGTCAAGATCAAGATCGAGCGTCCGGACGCGGAGGCCGCGAGGGACATCTTCGCGAAGTACCTCACCGCCACCCTGCCGCTGCACTCCGACGACCTCTCCGAGCACCAGGGGTCCAAGGAAGCCGCGGCCCACGGAATGATCCAGTCCGTGGTCGAGCAGATGTACGCCGAAACCGAGGAGAACCGCTTCCTCGAGGTCACGTACGCCAACGGCGACAAGGAAGTCCTCTACTTCAAGGACTTCAACTCCGGAGCGATGATCCAGAACATCGTCGACCGGGCCAAGAAGATGGCCATCAAGGCCTTCCTCGACCACAACCAGAAGGGCATCCGCGTCTCCCACCTCCTCCAGGCCTGCGTGGACGAGTTCAAGGAGAACGAGGACCTGCCCAACACCACCAACCCGGACGACTGGGCCCGGATCTCCGGCAAGAAGGGCGAGCGGATCGTCTTCATCCGCACCCTCGTCACCGGAAAGCAGGGCGCGGACACCGGACGCTCCATCGACACGGTGGCCAACACCGGTCAGTACCTGTAGATCGCACACCGGCTGCGGAGGTCCGGACCCACGGACCTCCGCAGCCGGACGCTTTTCCCCGCGACAACCCGCGGGAATGACGCAATCGATCTCCCCACCGGCGCGGAGTCGCTCTAGGCTCGTCGGTACTTGTAGCGCCGCACCCGATGGGGAGCGCCGCCGGGCAAGGAGGGCCGCATGACCGTACGGCGAGTAATGGGCATCGAGACGGAGTACGGGATCTCCGTTCCGGGCCACCCGAACGCCAATGCCATGCTCACCTCGTCCCAGATCGTCAACGCCTACGCGGCGGCGATGCACCGGGCGCGCCGCGCCCGCTGGGACTTCGAGGAGGAGAATCCGCTGCGGGACGCCCGTGGCTTCGACCTCGCCCGCGAGGCCGCCGACTCCAGCCAGCTCACCGACGAGGACATCGGCCTCGCCAACGTGATCCTGACCAACGGAGCCCGGCTCTACGTCGACCACGCCCACCCCGAGTACAGCGCCCCCGAGGTCACCAACCCCCGCGACGCCGTCCTCTGGGACAAGGCCGGCGAGCGGATCATGGCCGAGGCCGCCGAGCGGGCCGCCCAGCTCCCCGGCGCCCAGCCGATCCACCTGTACAAGAACAACACCGACAACAAGGGCGCCTCCTACGGCACCCACGAGAACTACCTGATGAAGCGGGAGACGCCCTTCTCGGACATCGTCCGCCACCTCACCCCGTTCTTCGTCTCCCGCCAGGTCGTCACCGGCGCGGGGCGCGTCGGCATCGGCCAGGACGGCCGCGAGCACGGCTTCCAGATCAGCCAGCGCGCCGACTACTTCGAGGTCGAGGTGGGTCTGGAGACGACCCTGAAGCGCCCCATCATCAACACCCGCGACGAACCGCACGCGGACGCGGAGAAGTACCGCAGGCTCCACGTGATCATCGGCGACGCGAACCTGTCCGAGATCTCCACGTACCTCAAGCTGGGCACGACCGCCCTGGTCCTGTCCATGATCGAGGACTCCTTCATCAACGTCGACCTCGCCGTCGACCAGCCCGTCCGCACCCTCCACCAGGTCTCCCACGACCCCGGACTCCAGCACCTCGTCACGCTCCGCAGCGGCCGCACGCTCACCGCGGTCCAGCTCCAGATGGAGTACTTCGAGCTGGCCAGGAAGTACGTGGAGGAACGCTACGGCGCGGACGCCGACGAGCAGACCAAGGACGTCCTGATCCGCTGGGAGGACACCCTCAACCGGCTCGAGAACGACCCGATGAGCCTCGCAGGCGAACTGGACTGGATCGCCAAGCGGGAGCTCATGGAGGGCTACCGGCGCCGCGACGGCCTCGACTGGGACGCCGCCCGACTGCACCTCGTGGACCTCCAGTACGCGGACGTACGCGCCGAGAAGGGCCTGTACAACCGCCTGGTGGCGCGAGGGCGCATGAAGCGGCTCCTGGACGAGTCCGAGGTCGAAAGGGCCGAGACGAAGCCCCCGGAGGACACCAGGGCCTACTTCCGGGGCCGCTGCCTGGAGCAGTACGCCGACGACGTGGCGGCCGCGTCCTGGGACTCGGTCATCTTCGACCTCCCCGGCCGCGACTCCCTCCAGCGCGTCCCGACCCTGGAACCCCTGCGGGGCACCAGGAACCACGTCAAGGAACTCCTGGACCGCTGCCGGACGGCGGAGGAACTGGTCCGCGTCCTTTCCGGCGGCTGAGGCGAGCCTGAAATACCCGGGCACTGGGAATCATGGGACTAGTGCCCGGACGTTGTACCAAACTGCGGGGCCGAAGTCAGACCTGGCTTGTAGGGTCTGATCTTGAGAGACCCAACCGAGCGGGCGATTCGAGCGGGGTGAGGGATATGGCGACCAAGGACACCGGCGGCGGACAGCAGAAGGCGACGCGTTCCACGGAGGAGGTCGAGGAGACGACCGCGGAGGCGAGCTCCGACCTCCAGGAGCGCCAGGAGAAGCTGAGCGACGACGTGGACTCCGTGCTGGACGAGATCGACGACGTCCTCGAGGAGAACGCTGAGGACTTCGTGCGGTCCTTCGTGCAAAAGGGCGGCCAGTAAACCTCTGACCTTCGAATCGAAGGTGGGGGCGGGTGACGGAAAGAGTCACCGGACGGTGCGGGCCGCAGTGCCCGCACCGCCCGGTCACGGACGACGCACCGAGCGCCGGTACGGCCGGCCGCTGTCCCCGAAGCCGATGTGGATCACCGTCACGAGCCGGGTAGGGTCCGTGACGTACCGTGCTTCAACTGCAATGCGGCCAAGGCAAATGGCGTGTCGGGAGACGACCCCGGCAGTCCGCGTCGGGCCATCTCAATACTTGGAGGGACACGCGTGGAAGCCAACACTCGTAGCACCGGGCGTCTACCAGCTGCCTTCCTGACGCCGGGCTCGTCCTCGTTCCTGGACTTCCTCGCCGACCACTCGCCCGAGATGCTCCCGGGGAACCGGAAGCTGCCTGAGGGGGTCGTCGAGGCGCCGCACGGCACCACGATCGTCGGCGTCACGTTCCCGGGCGGTGTCGTGCTCGCCGGTGACCGGCGCGCGACCATGGGGAACATGATCGCGCAGCGCGACATCGAGAAGGTGTTCCCGGCCGACGAGTTTTCGGCGGTGGGCATCGCCGGTACGGCCGGTCTCGCCGTCGAGATGGTCAAGCTGTTCCAGCTGGAGCTGGAGCACTTCGAGAAGGTGGAGGGCGCGACGCTCTCCCTGGAGGGCAAGGCGAACCGCCTGTCCACGATGATCCGCGGCAACCTCGGCATGGCCATGCAGGGCCTGGCCGTCGTCCCGCTCTTCGCCGGCTGGGACGAGGGCAAGGAGAAGGGCCGGATCTTCTCCTACGACGTGACCGGTGGCCGCTCCGAGGAGCACGGTTTCGCCGCCACGGGTTCGGGTTCGGTCTTCGCCCGGGGTTCCATGAAGAAGCTGTACCGCCCGGATCTGACGGAGCAGCAGGCGACGACGCTGGTCGTGCAGGCCCTCTACGACGCCGCCGACGACGACTCGGCGACCGGTGGCCCGGACCTGTACCGCCGTATCTATCCCATCGTCACCGTCATCACCGACGAGGGCTTCCGCAGGCTCAACGAGGACGAGTCCTCGGCGCTCGCCCGCTCGGTCACCGATCGGCGCCTGGAGCAGCCCGACGGCCCGCGCGCGGCCCTGCTCTGACCCCTCGTCGTCCGTAGAACCCCAGAAGAAAGGGACGGGTAGCCGGTGTCGACTCCGTTCTATGTCTCACCCCAGCAGGCCATGGCCGACCGGGCGGAGTACGCCCGCAAGGGCATCGCCCGCGGCCGCAGTCTGGTCGTCCTGCAGTACACCGACGGCATCGTGTTCGTCGGTGAGAACCCGTCCCGGGCGCTGCACAAGTTCAGCGAGATCTACGACCGGATCGGTTTCGCGGCGGCCGGCAAGTACAACGAGTACGAGAACCTCCGGATCGGTGGCGTGCGTTACGCCGATCTGCGGGGCTACACCTATGACCGTGACGATGTGACGGCCCGTGGTCTGGCGAACGTGTACGCGCAGACGCTGGGCACGATCTTCTCCAGTGCGGGTGAGAAGCCGTACGAGGTGGAGCTGGTGGTGGCCGAGGTGGGCGCGGAGCCCGACGGCGACCAGATCTACCGGCTGCCGCACGACGGGTCGATCGTGGACGAGCACGGTTCGGTCGCGGTCGGTGGCAACGCGGAGCAGATCAGCAGCTTCCTCGACCAGCGGCACCGCGACGGGATGTCGCTCGCCGAGGCGCTGAAGCTCGCCGTGCAGGCCCTGTCGCGGGACACCAACGGCAGCGAGCGGGAGATTCCCGCGGAGCGGCTGGAGGTGGCGGTCCTGGACCGTACGCGTCCGCAGCAGCGCAAGTTCAAGCGGATCGTCGGGCGTCAGCTGAACCGCCTCCTGGAGGCGGACAACGCGGCGATCGCGAAGACGGACGATCCGTCGGACGAGATCGTGGAGGACTCGGAGGAGTAGTCCTTCGTAGTCCTTCGAGAGACTGTGGCGAAACCCCGGTCCGCTTCGGCGGCCGGGGTTTCGTCGTGCTCAGGGCCTGCTCAGACCGGGGCCGGCCCCGAGGAGTCGCGGGGCATGAGGCTGACGGGGAGGTCCCCGGGCTCCGGGCTGCGGCCCGCGAGGACCGCCAGGAGCGCGTCCATGCCGCGTTCGCCGATCTGTTCGGCGGGGAGCCGGACGGTGGTGAGTTCCGGCTCCACGGCGGTGGCCAGAGCCAGGTCGTCGAAGCCGGTGACCGAGACGTCCTCGGGGACGCGCAGGCCGAGGCGGCGCGCGGCCTTGCAGGCGCCGGCGGCGAGGATGTCGTCGTCGCAGATCAGGGCGGTGGGGCGGGGGCCCGGGCCGGTGAGGGCCTGTTCGGCGGAGGCGCGGGCGCCGTCCACGTCGAGAGGTGCGCGGACGGTGCGTACGTGGCAATCGGTCAGCGCCTCCGCGAGCGCTGCCGCGCGGACGTCGAAGGTCCAGGACGGTACGGCCGAGGCGAGGTGGACGAAGCGGCGGTGGCCGAGGCCGAGGAGGTGGGCGGTGACCTGGCGCATGCCGTCGGCGATGTCGAGGTTCACGTGGGCGGCTGCGCCGGTGTCGGAGGGGTCGCTGTCGAGCATGACCAGGGGCAGGTCGGTGCCGTGGAAGGCCTTCAGGGCTTCGGTGGCCATGGAGGACGCGATGATGCCGTCGAGCGCGGCGCGGGCGGAGGCGAAGGGGTCCTTGGCGGGGCCCACGCCGTCGGGGGAGGGGTAGAGGACGACGCCGAAGCCGTGGCGGGCGGCGACGGTGGCGGCTCCGGTGTAGACGCGGGCGAAGAACTCGTTGGTGAGGGCGGGGACGACGAGCAGCGCGGTGCGGGTGCGGCCGAGGCGGAGGTTGCGGGCGGCGAGATTCGGCCGGTATCCGAGGGTGCGGGCGGCTTCGCGTACGGCGTCGGCGGTGCGCTCGGAGACCCTGCCGCGCCACTTGTCGCCGAGGACGAGGGAGACGGTGGCCTGTGACACCCCGGCGGCGGCGGCGACGTCCCGGCTGGTGGGTCTGGCCGCGCCGGGGGAGTCTGGGGTCTGCACTGGTGCCTCCGTGAGAGGTGGTCGCCGAGCGCGGGGTGGACCCGCGGGTTGCGGCCATGGTACGTATGACGCCTGTAGTTATACGTAAAACCTCGGGGGTGGGTACCGGGGGAGAGGAGACGGACATGGCCATCGAGGCCAAGGAGAGCGGCGGCTATCTCGACATACTCAGGGCCCCGCACGCCCTGCGGCTGCTCACCGGCACCCTCGTCGGCCGGCTCCCCAACGGCACGGGGCCCATCGCCATCGTGATCTTCGTCCGCGCGGAGGGCGGCAGCTTCAGCCTGGCGGGCGGTCTCACCGCCGCGTACGGCATCGCCACCGCCGTCGGACAGCCACTCCTCGGCCGCGCCGTCGACCTGAAGGGCCAGCCGCGCGTCCAGCTGCCCGCCGCGCTGATCTCCGCGCTCGGCATGATCCTGCTCGCCGTGGCCGGAATCAGCCCCCTCGTGCTCGCCTACGCGGCGGTCGTCGTCGCCGGGCTCTTCACCCCGCCCCTCGAAGGCGGGCTGCGCGCCCTGTGGCCGAGCGTCCTCGGCCGCGAGGAACGGGTCCACCGGGCGTACGCCCTGGACGCCGTGGCCCAGGAGGTCATGTTCACCGTCGGACCGCTCCTGGTGACGCTCCTGGTCGCCCTCTGGTCCCCGGCCGCGGCCCTGCTGGTCATCAACGTCCTCGGGGTCCTCGGCGCGCTGTCCGTGGTCCTCTCCGAGCCCTCGCGCGCGTGGCGCTCGGCGCCCCGTGAGGCGCACTGGCTCGGCGCCCTGCGCTCGCCGGGCCTGCTGGCGCTGCTCGGCTCGTTCTTCTTCGTGGGGCTCGCCCTCGGCTCGATCACCGTCTCGGCCCTCGCCTACGCCGACGAGCGGGGCCATGAGGCGGCGTACGGCTGGCTGATGGCCGCCCTCGGCCTCGGCGCGCTGATCGGCGGCGTCGCCTACGGCGCACGCCGTTGGTCGGGCGCTCCCGAGCGCCGTCTGACGGTCATCGTCGGCCTGCTCGCCCTCGGCTATCTGCCCCTCATGCTCACCCCGGGTGTCCTGCCGATGACGGCCCTCGCCGCGCTCTCCGGAGTCTTCCTGGCCCCCGCGCTCGCGTGCGGCTTCATCGTGGTCGACCGGCACGCGCCCGCCGGCACCGTCACGGAGGCCTTCTCCTGGCTCGTCACGACCTTCGGGGTGGGGGCCGCGCTCGGCTCCGCCGTCGCGGGACCGGTGGTCGAACTCGCCGGAACGACCGCGGGCTTCGCCGTCGCGGGAGGCGGCGGCCTGGTGGCCCTCCTGGTGCTGCTTGCGACCGGCCGGGTGCTGCGGGTGCCGGGCCGCAGCGTGCGACACGCCGTCAGCGCGGGCGCCGCCGAGGCCGGACACGCCGAAAGGAGCGAGCGCCCATCGGAAAATGATCGGAACGGGGTCGTCGAACCCGGTTTCAGCTCAGGCCATCAGGCGTAATGTTCAGACATGGACCGCCGCATTTTCGGGCTGGAGAACGAGTACGGCGTCACGTGCACGTTCAGGGGACAGCGCCGACTGTCACCTGACGAAGTGGCGCGCTACCTCTTCCGCCGTGTCGTGTCATGGGGCCGCAGTAGCAATGTCTTCCTGCGGAACGGCGCCCGCCTCTACCTCGACGTGGGTTCGCATCCGGAATACGCAACGCCAGAATGCGACGACGTGACCGAACTGGTCACGCACGACAAGGCCGGCGAGCGCATTCTCGAAGGTCTGCTCGTCGACGCCGAACGCCGCCTGCACGAGGAGGGAATCGCCGGCGACGTCTATCTCTTCAAGAACAACACCGACTCGGCCGGAAACTCCTACGGCTGCCACGAGAACTATCTGGTCGCCCGGCACGGCGAGTTCTCGCGGCTCGCGGACATCCTCATTCCCTTCCTCGTCACCCGACAGCTCATCTGCGGCGCCGGAAAGGTGCTTCAGACGCCGAGGGGCGCGGTCTACTGCGTCTCGCAGCGGGCCGAGCACATCTGGGAGGGCGTCAGCTCGGCGACGACCCGTTCCCGACCCATCATCAACACCCGTGACGAGCCGCACGCCGACGCCGAGCGCTACCGCAGGCTGCACGTCATCGTCGGCGACTCGAACATGTCCGAGACGACGATGCTGCTGAAGGTCGGCGCGACCGACCTCGTGCTGCGCATGATCGAGGCGGGCACGGTGATGCGCGATCTGACGCTGGAGAACCCGATCCGGGCGATCCGTGAGGTCAGTCACGACATCACGGGCCAGCGCAAGGTCAGGCTCGCCAGCGGCCGCGAGGCCTCCGCCCTGGAGGTCCAGCGGGAGTACTACGAGAAGGCCGCCGACTTCGTCGACCGCAGGGGCATCCGTACGGGCACGGTCGCCCAGGTCCTGGAGCTGTGGGGCCGTACGCTCGACGCGATCGAGGCCGAGGACCTGGACCGCATCGGCACCGAGATCGACTGGGTCATGAAGTACAAGCTCATCGAGCGGTACCGGGCGAAGAACAACATGACCATGTCGCACCCCCGGGTCGCGCAGATAGACCTCGCCTACCACGACATCCACCGCCGCCGGGGGCTGTACTACCTCCTGGAGCGGAAGGGGCAGGCGGCCCGGATCTGCAACGACCTGAAGATCTTCGAGGGCAAGTCGGTGCCCCCGCAGACCACCAGGGCGCGGTTGCGCGGCGACTTCATCCGCCGTGCGCAGGAGCAGCGGCGGGACTTCACCGTCGACTGGGTCCACCTCAAGCTGAACGATCAGGCGCAGCGCACGGTGTTGTGCAAGGACCCGTTCCGGTCGGTCGACGACCGGGTGGAAAAGCTGATCGCCGGAATGTAGGACGACGCTGTACGAAGTGCCGGGGCCCCGCGCGTGTGACGTGCGGGGCCCTTGGCCTGCCCGAGCGGTCCCCTAGAGTGTCGGGCAACTACTGTGCCGTCTGAGATCTGAGGAACACGTGCGCCGACTTGCCGGCCTACTGGTCGTCCCACTGCTGCTGCTCTCGACAGCGGCGTGCGGCAGCGACGACAAGGGCTCCGATAACGCCTCGATGAAGAACGGACTGCCCGCCATCACCGCGGGTGAGAAGTTCGGGGAGAAGCCCACCCTTGCCAAGGGTGAGGGCGCTCCGCCGAAGGAACTCAAGGTCAATGTGATCAGCGAGGGCGACGGCGCCGTCACGAAGAAGGGCGACGCCCTCCAGGTGAACTACCTGGGTCAGGCCTGGGACTCCACCACGCCCTTCGACAACAGCTTCGACCGCGGGCAGCCGTTCGACCTGACGCTCGGCGCCGGTCAGGTCATCAAGGGCTGGGACCAGGGTCTCGAGGGCCAGAAGGTCGGCAGCCGCGTCGAGATCGGCATCCCGCCGGAGCTCGGTTACGGGGCGCAGGGCCAGGGCGACATCAAGCCGAACGCCACCCTCGTCTTCGTCGTGGACATCCTGAAGTCGACGACGATCCCGAAGTCCGCCGAGGGCACCGAGGTCGCCCAGGAGAACAAGGACCTGCCGAAGGTCGGTACGAACACCGACGGCAAGGCCCCCTCGCTGACGGTGCCGAAGGTCGACCCGCCGACCAAGCTGGTCTCCAACTACATCCTGGAGTCCAAGGGCGAGGTCGTCGCGGCCACCGACACGGTCGTGGTGAACTACGTCGCCGCGCTGTGGAAGGACGGCAAGGTCTTCGACTCGACGTACCAGACGGGCAAGACCGCGAACTTCCCGCTGGAGCAGCTGACCCTGAAGGGTCTCAAGGACGGCATCACCGGCAAGAAGGTCGGCAGCCGTGTCCTGATCGTCGCCCCGCCGGCGGAGGCGTTCGGCGACAAGGAGCAGCAGGGCATCCCGAAGAACTCCACGCTGGTGTTCGCCGTCGACATTCTGGCGAAGATGTAAGACTGTCCCCGTCGCGCAGTTCACCGTTGCGCGGTTCATGAGTTTTGAGGAGCACACTGCAGTGAGCATCGAGAAGCCCGAGGTCGACTTCCCGGGCGGCGAGCCGCCGAAGGACCTGGAGATCAAGGACATCTGGGAGGGCGACGGCGAGGTAGCCGGCAAGGGCGACTTCGTCAACGTCCACTACGTGGGTGTGGCCTTCTCCACCGGCGAGGAGTTCGACGCCTCCTGGAACCGTGGCAGCGCGCTGGACTTCCAGCTCGGTGCCGGCCGGGTCATCGCCGGCTGGGACCAGGGCCTGCAGGGCATGAAGGTCGGCGGCCGCCGCCAGCTGGTCATCCCCGCCCACCTCGCCTACGGCGACCGGGGCGCGGGCAACGCGATCGCCCCGGGCGAGACGCTGATCTTCGTCTGCGACCTGGTCAAGGTCACCAAGCGCTGACCGGATCGGCACGGTCACGCGCTGACCGTCGCCGGTCGGCCATGGGCTGACCGGATCCGCTCGAACGAGGGCCCGCGCCTGTCCAGGCGCGGGCCCTCGGCTTTTGCCACGACACCCCGGGGCGGTACGGTCGGATGTCCCCGAAGTCAATCCGGCAGAAGAGGTGCAGGGCGTCGATGGCGATTGCCAAGGCCGAGCGGCTGATGAATCTGGCCCTCTGCCTGCTCGGGACCCGCAGGCCGCTCAGCAAGCGTGAGCTGCGCGGCTCCATCGAGGCCTATATGGAAGCCGGCACGGACGACTCCTTCAACCGGATGTTCGAGCGGGACAAGGACGATCTGCGCGAACTCGGCCTGGTCATCGAGACCGTCGAGAACCTGGACGGCGAGACCGGCTATCTGGCCCGCCGCGACTCCAACCGCCTGCCTCCGATCACCCTGGACGCCGAGGAGGCCGCGGCGCTCGGCCTGGCCGCCCGGGTCTGGCAGCAGGCGCGGCTCGCCGGAGCCGCCAGCGGCGCCCTGCAGAAGCTGCGCGCCGCCGGCATGCCCGAGGCCGAGGACTCGTACGAAGCCCAGCACAGCGCCCTCGAGCCGCGCATCCCGGTCCACGAGGCCGCGTTCGAGCCCCTGATGCTGGCCTGCCGCGACCGCCGCCCGGTCGTCTTCGACTACCGCAAGGCCACGGCGGCCCGGCCCGAGACGCGTCAGGTCGAGCCGTGGACCCTGGAGTGCTGGCGCGGCCACTGGTATCTGGCGGGCTGGGACCGCGACCGGGGGGCCGAGCGCGTGTTCCGGCTCTCCCGGATCACCGGCAAGGTCCGCTCCCGGGCCGGCGCGTTCACCGCGCCGGTGCCCGACGTCGTGACCGTCCGCGAGACGGTGGAGAGCTGGGCGGGGGAGACCGCCACCCGTTCCGCGAGGATCCGGCTGCGCGTCGGCAGCGGCTACCCGCTGCGGGCCCGCGCCCAGTCCGTACGGGAGGGCGCGGACGGCTGGGACGAGCTGGAGATTCCGTACGGGCACGGCCTGGACGCCTGGCTCGTGGAGTTCGGTCCCGATGTGGTCGTACTGGAGCCCGCGGATCTGCGGGCCGACGTGGTGGACCGGCTGCGCGCCGTGGCCAAGGGCTGAAGGGGGAGACGTACAGCATGGCTGCGAACGCGATCGACCAGACGAGGCGGATGCTCTCCCTCGTCACCTACCTCCGTGAGCGTCCCGGCGCGCATGTCGCCGATGTGGCGCGCGCCTTCGGGATCACCGAGGACGAGCTGATCTCGGACCTCGACGTGCTGCCGATGTGCGGCACGAGCTTCCGCGGCGGCGACCTGCTCGACATCGACACCGACGGCGACCGGATCTGGTGGCACAACCCGGACGACGTGGCGGCGCCGCTGCGGCTCGCCGCCGACGAGGCGACGGCCCTGCTGGTCGCCGCGCGGGCCGTGGCGACACTGCCCGGGCTGCGGGAGGGCGACCGGGAGGCCCTGCTGCGGGCCACCGCCAAGCTGGAGACGGCGGCCGGGGAGGTCGCCGGGGCGAGCGCGCGGCTCTCGGTGACCTTCGAGTCCGAGGGCGGTGTCTTCGCCGAGGTGGACCGGGCGATCTCGGAGCGCAGGCGGCTGTGGGTGCGGTACTACTCGCCCGCCCGCGACGAGCTCACCGAGCGCGAGGTGGACCCGATCCGGCTGTTCGCCGTCGGGCACACGTACATGGAGGCGTGGTGCCGGCTCTCGGAGGCGCGCCGCACCTTCCGGCTCGACCGGGTCGCCGAGATCCGGATCCTGGACGAGCAGTCCGCGCCGCCGGAGATCGAGCTGCGGGACCTGTCGGAGGGGCTGGTCCAGCCGTCCGCCGAGGACCCCGAGGTCGTCGTCGAGGTGGGTCCCGGCGGCCGCTGGGTCGCCGAGTACTACCCGCACGACGCGGCCGACGAGCTGCCCGACGGCGGGCTGCGGATCACGCTGCGGACGCCCGCCCCCGCCTCGCTGCG
Source organism: Streptomyces sp. NPDC058579 (assembly GCF_042718575.1). Taxonomy (NCBI): domain Bacteria; kingdom Bacillati; phylum Actinomycetota; class Actinomycetes; order Kitasatosporales; family Streptomycetaceae; genus Streptomyces; species Streptomyces sp. NPDC058579. The sequence continues at coordinate 41,028 of NZ_JBHXPI010000009.1, read as the reverse complement.
GCGTCTCGCGCTGCGCCTCGGCAGCGACGGGCGGATCGTCTCCCCGCAGGACCTCGCCGACAGCGCGCGGGAGGCGGCGACCGCGGCGCTCGCGGCGTACGAGAGCCAGGCGTGAGGCACGGGAGAGACAGGGGAGAGGGATGAGGGAATTGTCCGTGATGCACGGAATGACCGCTTCGATCGCGCCGGTCTTCTTCAAGGCCGCCTGCCCCGACTGCCGCGCCCGCTTCGAACTCGCCGCGGGCTCCCTGCGCCTCGCCATCGGCGCCAGCCGCCGTACGACCTTCTACTCGTTCACCTGCCCCGAGTGCGGCAGCTCCGTCCGCAAGCCCGCGGGCGAGCGGATCGTCGAACTCCTCACCGGCGGCGGCGTCCGCACCCTGCGCCTGCACTCCACCGTCTGACGTCCCGACAGCCGCCCACCGTCTAGGCTCGCCCCATGTTCTGGCCCATGCTCGCCATCGCCCTCGGATTCCTCGGCATCGCCGTCCTCGGTGTCCTCGGCATCAAGGTCTTCCTCGAAGCCCAGCGGCTCGGCCGCCAGGTGACCCGCACCACCGAGCGCATCACCCGCGCCGCCGAGGAGCTCGAGAGGGCCACCGAGGACCTGACCCGGACCGGCGGCGCGCTGCGCTGAGGCGCTGTCCGGCGGCCGGTAGCGCTCTCCTCCCGGCGCGCGGCGCGGGGTACGCTCGTGGGCGCGGCCCTGATCAAGAGGTGCGGGCCGCAAACGGGTGTACGCACGGGGATTGCCCTGCGTTTACTCGTGCGCGTTACGATCGCTGACGGTCGGGGTTCGGGCACCAGTCCGGGCGGCGACCACCAGCACCATCCCAGCCGCCTCGATGAGAAGGTAGACCACGCTTATGTTCCGTCAGATCGGTCCCCTCGAGATCAGCCTGATCCTCCTTGTCATCGTGCTCCTCTTCGGCGCCAAGAAGCTCCCCGAGATGGCCCGTTCCCTCGGCAAGTCGGCGCGCATCCTGAAGAGCGAGGCCAAGGCGATGAAGACCGAGGGTGGCCAGCAGCCCGCCCCCGCCGACCCGCCGGCCGAGCAGCCCGCCGCGCAGCGCACCATCAAGGCCTCGCCCGGCGACGTCACCTCCGCCCGCCCCGTGACCGAGCCCTCGGACACCACGCAGCGCTGACCCCGTTCGACCCCAAGGCCGCCGCATGCCGGCCTGCCGCACGAGATGAGGACGTGGGTTGCTCAAGCCTGCCCGCACGAAGAAGGAGAAGGATCCCGAGGGGCGGATGCCGCTCGTGGAACACCTGCGCGAGCTCCGTAACCGGGTCGCCAAGGCGATGCTCGCGGTGGTCTTGGCCTCGGTCGTGGCCGCGTTCTTCAGCCAGCAGCTGATGGACTTCCTCTCCTCGCCCGTCCCGAAGTGCCCGCCCGGCACCTCGATCGCCGACAACACCGGCGGGCGCTGCGTCGTCATCGCGTACCAGACCGTGCTGTCGCCCTTCACCTCGACGGTGAAGGTGGTCATGCTCGCGGGTCTGCTCGCCGCCTCCCCGGTCTGGCTGTACCAGCTGTGGGCGTTCGTCGCGCCCGGCCTGCACAAGAGCGAGAAGCGGTACACGTACTACTTCGCGGCCGTCGCCGTGCCCCTCTTCGCCGCCGGTGCCTACGTCGCGTACCTGATCATGCCGGTCAGCGTGAAGGTGCTGATCAGCATCACGCCCGACGTCGCCTCGAACTTCGTCTCGCTCGACGACATCCTGGACTTCACCACGCGCATGGTGCTCGTCTTCGGAGTCGCCTTCGAGCTGCCCCTGCTGCTGATCATGCTCAACATCGCCGGCGTCGTGACCGGCAAGCGCATGGCCGGCTGGTGGCGCGGTGTGATCATGGGCGTCTTCGTCTTCGGCGCGGTCGCCACCCCGTCGACCGACCCCTTCGGCATGATCGCCCTCTCCGGGCCGATGATCGTCCTCTACTTCATCGCGGTCGGCGTCTCGATCCTCAACGACCGACGCCGGGCCCGCAACAACCCGGACGCCGAGCTGGACGACGACGAGGCCTCGAGCCTCGACCTCACGCCCGAGGCCGTCGGCGCCGTCGAGCCCGTCGGAGCGACCCGCGGCGCCCTGCCGGAGCAGTCCAGCGGGCAGGCCGACGGCGGCAGGGCCCTCGGTCCCGGCAGTTACGACGACGTCACCTGATCTTGTAGGGTCCTCCCCCCAGACTCCTCCGGGGGGACACACCCATGACCAGCGAGATCACCCTCTTCGTCAATCCCACCGCGGGACGCGGCCGGGGCGCGCACGCCGCGCAGCCGGCCGCCCGCGCGCTCCGGGACGCCGGATTCTCCGTCCGTACCGTCCTCGGAGCCGACGCGGAGGACGCCCTGCGGCGCGCCCGTGAGGCCGTCGCGGCCGGCACCGGCGCGCTGGTCGCCGTCGGCGGCGACGGCATGGTCTCGCTCGCGCTCCAGGCCCTGGCGGGCTCCCGTACGCCCCTCGGGGTGGTGGCCGTCGGCACCGGCAACGACTTCGCCCGCTCCCTCGGCCTGCCCGTCCGCGAACCGGCGGCCGCCGGGCGGCTCGCCGCCGAACTCCTCAAGGGCGGCGGCGGCCGCGACATCGACCTCGGCCGGGTCGGCGACCGCTGGTTCGGCACCGTCCTCGCCTCCGGCTTCGACTCGCGCGTGAACGACCGCGGCAACCGCATGCGGCTGCCCGCCGGGCGGTTCAAGTACGACCTCGCCATGATCGCCGAGCTCGCCGCGTTCCGGCCCGTCCCCTACCGCCTCGCCTTCGACGACGGCACCGAGCGGCAGGTCGAGGCGACCCTGGTGGCCGTCGGCAACGGGACGTCGTACGGCGGCGGGATGCGGATCTGCGCCGACGCCCGCATGGACGACGGCCTCTTCGACGTCACCGTCGTCGGCGACTGCAGCCGAACGACGCTGATCAAGGTCTTCCCGAAGGTCTACCGCGGCACCCACCTCGACCACCCGGCCGTCACGGTCCACCGCGTCCGGTCCGTCACCCTCGACGCCCCCGGAATCACCGGCTACGCCGACGGCGAGCCGCTCGGACCGCTGCCGCTGACCGCCGAGTGCGTGCCGGGGGCGCTGCGGGTGCTGGCGCCGCCGAGCCCTTGATAGGGGCCGGTTCTACGTCCCTCATTAAAGATCGCGTCACTGTCAGAGGTGGCGGGTAGGCTCGACAACAAGATGACAGAGGACCTCACACCAGCCGAAGCGTACGCAGCTGCTCGCTCCCGCAACGCCGAGCAGGCCACGGCGCTGGCCCCCTTCCGCGAGATGTACGAGTTCGGTCTGGACCCCTTCCAGATCGAGGCCTGCCAGGCCCTCGAAGCGGGCAAGGGCGTGCTCGTCGCCGCGCCCACGGGCTCCGGCAAGACCATCGTCGGCGAGTTCGCCGTCCACCTCGCCCTGCTCCAGGGGCGCAAGTGCTTCTACACGACACCGATCAAGGCGCTGTCGAACCAGAAGTACGCCGACCTCGTGAAGCGGTACGGCCAGGACAAGGTCGGCCTCCTCACCGGCGACAACAGTGTCAACGGAGACGCCCCGGTCATCGTCATGACCACCGAGGTCCTCCGCAACATGCTCTATGCCGGGTCCCAGGCGCTCAGCGGCCTCGGATACGTGGTCATGGACGAGGTGCACTACCTCTCGGACCGCTTCCGCGGCGCCGTCTGGGAGGAAGTGATCATCCACCTCCCCGAGTCGGTGACACTGGTCTCACTCTCCGCGACGGTCTCCAACGCCGAGGAGTTCGGCGACTGGCTCGACACCGTACGCGGCGACACCGAGGTCATCGTCTCCGAGAGCCGCCCCGTGCCGCTGTGGCAGCACGTCCTGGCCGGCCGCCGGATGTACGACCTCTTCGAGGAGGAGACCGATCACGGCGGCCGCGGCGCGTCCCGCCGCGAGGTCAACCCCGACCTGCTGCGCCTGGCCCGCACGGAGAACTCCCGTACGTACAACCCGCGTGAGCGGCGGCGCGGCAAGATGGTCCGCGAGGCCGACCGGGAGCGCGAGCGCCGCCAGCGCTCCCGCATCTGGACGCCCGGACGGCCCGAGGTCATCGAACGGCTCGACGCCGAAGGGCTCCTGCCCGCCATCACCTTCATCTTCAGCCGGGCCGGCTGCGAGGCGGCCGTCCAGCAGTGCATGTACGCCGGGCTGCGGCTCAACAACGAAGAGGCGCGGCTGCGCGTCCGCGAGATCGTCGAGGAGCGCACCGCCGCCATCCCGTCCGAGGACCTGCACGTCCTCGGGTACTACGAGTGGCTGGAAGGCCTGGAGCGCGGCATCGCCGCCCACCACGCCGGCATGCTGCCGAGCTTCAAGGAGGTCGTCGAGGAGCTGTTCGTCCGCGGCCTGGTGAAGGCGGTCTTCGCGACCGAGACCCTCGCGCTCGGCATCAACATGCCCGCCCGGACCGTGATCCTGGAGAAGCTCGTCAAGTGGAACGGCGAGCAGCACGCCGACATCACCCCCGGCGAGTACACCCAGCTCACCGGGCGCGCGGGGCGGCGCGGCATCGACGTCGAGGGGCACGCCGTCGTCCTGTGGCAGCGGGGTCTGGACCCCGGCCACCTCGCCGGACTCGCGGGCACGCGCACGTACCCGCTGCGGTCCAGCTTCAAGCCCTCGTACAACATGGCGGTCAACCTGGTCGACCAGTTCGGGCGGCACCGCTCGCGCGAGCTTCTGGAGACCTCGTTCGCGCAGTTCCAGGCGGACCGGTCGGTCGTCGGCATCTCGCGCCAGGTCCAGAAGAACGAGGAGGGCATCGAGGGCTACCGCGAGGGCATGACGTGCCACCTCGGGGACTTCGAGGAGTACGCGCGGCTGCGCCGCGACCTCAAGGACCGGGAGACCGAACTGGCCAAGCAGGGCGCCGCGCAGCGCCGTGCCGCGGCCGCCGCGTCGCTGGAGAAGCTGAAGCCGGGCGACGTCATCCACGTGCCCACGGGCAAGTTCGCCGGCCTCGCCCTCGTCCTCGACCCGGGGATCCCGGCCGGGCGGACCAACGGCCACCGCGGCTTCGAGTACCACGACGGGCCGCGTCCGCTGGTGCTCACCGCCGAGCGTCAGGTCAAGCGGCTCGCCTCGATCGACTTCCCGGTCCCGGTGGAGGCGATGGAGCGGCTGAGGATCCCGAAGTCCTTCAACCCCCGCTCCCCGCAGTCCCGTCGGGACCTCGCCTCCGCCCTGCGGACCAAGGCCGGGCACCTGAACCCCGACCGGAACCGCAAGGAGCGTTCGGCCGCCGCCGACGACCGCGAGATCAACCGGCTCCGCACCGAGCTGCGGGCGCACCCCTGCCACGGCTGCGACGAGCGCGAGGACCACGCCCGCTGGGCCGAGCGCTACCACCGGCTGCAGCGTGACACCAAGCAGCTGGAGCGGCGCATCGAGGGGCGGACGAACACCATCGCCCGGACCTTCGACCGGATCGTCGCGCTCCTCACCGAGCTCGACTATCTGCGCGAGGACGACGTCACCGACAACGGCAAGCGGCTCGCCCGGCTCTACGGCGAACTCGACCTGCTGGCCAGCGAGTGCCTGCGCGACGGGGTCTGGGAGGGCCTGACGCCGCCCGAACTGGCGGCGTGCGTCTCGGCGTTGGTGTTCGAGGCCCGGCAGTCCGACGACGCCGTCGCGCCGAAGCTTCCCACCGGGAACGCCAAGGCCGCGCTCGGCGAGATGGTGCGGATCTGGGGGCGGCTCGACGCCCTGGAGGAAGAGTTCAAGATCAACCAGGCGGAGGGCGTCGGTCAGCGCGAACCGGACCTGGGCTTCGCCTGGGCCGCCTACCAGTGGGCCTCCGACAAGGGGCTCGACGAGGTCCTGCGGGAGGCCGAGATGCCCGCCGGCGACTTCGTGCGCTGGTGCAAGCAGGTCATCGACGTCCTCGGGCAGATCGCGGCCGCCGCGCCCAAGGAGAACAGCACGGTCGCCAAGAACGCCCGCAAGGCGGTCGACTCGCTGCTGAGGGGTGTGGTGGCGTACAGCTCGGTGGGCTGACGCACTGTCATGTCGCTTGAGGGGGCCCGTGGTTGACGCCGGATCGGCGCGCTGCGGGCCCTTCGGCTTGTGCGGCGCGGGCGGGTTGTCCGGATCTTGCGGGTGTTGTCCACAGGGCGTTGTCCACAGGGGTGGCGGAGTGTCGGACGTCTCCGATTCCATGGATGTCGACACCGCACCACACCGGGCAACACCGCTGGGAGGGGACGCACGTGACCACGCAAGCCGGTTCGGCCGCCGTCGACGAGACGGCCGAAGGACAGAAGATCGTGCCGGGGCCACGGGGCGTACCGCTGCTGGGGAATCTGCCGGAGTTCGGCAAGGACCCGCTCGCGTTCTTCGAGCGGCTGCGCGAGCGCGGCGACTTCGTCAGCTGGCGCTTCGGACGGGGCCCCTCGCTCTTCATCGCCCACCCGGACGCCATCGGTGAACTCCTCACGGAGGTGGAGAGCACCTTCGAGCACTCCGACCTCGGCATCGCCTTCCGTACCCTCCTTGGCAACGGCGTGGTCGTCGCCAAGGGTGCCGAGTGGCGGCGCAAGCGCTCCCTCGTGCAGCCCTCCGTCCGGCCCAAGCAGGTGCGGTCCTACGCCGCCACGATGGCCGAGTGCGCCATCGCCCTGGCCGACCGGTGGGGCGAAGGGGAGCGGGTCGACATCAAGAAGGAGATGGCCGCGCTGACCCAGTTGATCGCGGTCCGCACCATCTTCGGCGTCGACACCGCGGCCGACGCCGAAGCCATCGGCCGGGCCATGGATGTGGCGCAGAAGGAGATCGGCGCCGAATTCAGCGGGATCGGCGCCCTGTTGCCCGACTGGGTGCCCACTCCGGGGCGGTCCCGCATCAAGCGGGCCGCCGCCGTCATCGACGCCGAGGTCGGCCGCGTCGTCGCCCGCCATCGCGGCGGCGACACCGAGCGGCCCGACCTGCTCAGCCGGCTCCTCGCCGCCCAGGACGAGACCGGCGCGCACCTCTCGGACCAGGAGATCCGCGACGAGACCGTCACGCTGTACATCGGCGGCCATGAGACCACCAGCTCCACCCTCGTCTGGGCCTGGCAGCTGCTCTCCCACAACCCCCGCGTGCGGGACGCCCTCGGCGAGGAGCTCGACCGGGTCCTCGGCGACCGTGAACCGGGCTTCGACGACTACGCCCAGCTGCCGTACACCCAGGCCGTGGTGAAGGAGACGCTCCGGCTCTACCCGACGATCTGGCTCATCACCGGTGTCGCCCGGGAGGGCGCGACCCTCGGCGGGAGAGAGGTTCCTGCGGGGACGCGCGTGTGGTCCAGCCAGTGGGCCACCCAGCGGGACGGGCGGTGGTTCACGGATCCGGAGGAGTTCCGCCCGGAGCGCTGGGGCGCGGTGGAGGGCGAGCCCGCCGAGGAGATACCGGAGTACGCGTGGTTCCCCTTCGGCGGCGGGCCTCGGGTCTGTCTCGGGACGCGGTTCGCGATGGTCGAGGCCGTCCTGATCCTGGCCGTCCTCGCCCGGCGGTTCCGGCTCGACCTGGACCTCGGGGCCGGGGAGATACGCCCGGTGCCGAGCCTGACCCTCCAGCCCGACCGGGACGTCCTCGCCACGGTCCGCGCCCGCTCGTGAGATGCGGGACGATGCCGGTATGAAGATCAGTGCGCGCGGGCTCAACCGTTCCACTCTGGCCCGGCAGTCGCTGCTGCGGCGCGAGCGGCTCGGTGCCGCCGAGGCGGTACGGAAGGTGGTCGCGCTGCAGGCGCAGCAGCCGGCCTCCCCGTACCTCGCGCTGTGGAACCGGACCGTCGGGTTCGACCCCGCCGACCTGGACGGGGCGTTCGCCCGGGGGACGGTCGTCAAGTCGACTCTGATGCGGGTCACCTTGCACGCCGTCCACGTCGACGACTTCCGGACCTTCCGGGAGGCCGTGCATCCGCTGCTGCGGGGTGCCAAGATCGGCGATCGCCGGTTCGCGGCGTCCGGCCTGACCGCGGAGGACGCGGACCTGCTCGTCCCGGAGTTGCTGGCCTTCGCCGACAGGCCCAGGACGGGTGCGGAGTACGAGGCCTGGATCCAGGAGCGGGTGGGGGCCGCGCCGAAGTCCGGCGCGTGGTGGGCGCTGCGGCACTACACGCCCCTGGTGCACGCGCCCACCGCGCCGCCGTGGTCCTTCGGGGAACGCCCCTGGTACGTGGCGCCCCCGGATCCGCCGGGCCCGGCGGATCCGGAGGCGTCCGACGCCGCCCTGCGGACGCTCCTCCTGCGCTACCTGGAGGGGTTCGGGCCCGCGTCGGCGGCGGACATGGCGCAGTTCGCCCTGGTCCAGCGGGCCCGGGTCAGGAGGGTCCTTGAGACGCTGAGGGACGAGCTCGAAAGGGGGGAAGGGCCGGGCGGCGAGGAGCTGTTCGACGTCCCGGGCGCGGCCCGCCCGGACCAGGACACCCCCGCCCCGCCACGGCTGATGGCCATGTGGGACAGCACCCTGCTGGCCTACGCCGACCGGTCGCGAATCATCCCGCCCGACTACCGCACGACGGTCATCCGCAGGAACGGAGACGTGCTGCCGACCCTGCTGGTCGACGGCTACGTCGCCGGTGTGTGGCGGCCGGCCGACGGGGGCATCGAGGCGACCGCCTTCCACGACCTGCCGGACGAGGTCTGGGAGGGACTCGCTGAGGAGGCCCGTGCGTTGACTGCCTTCCTCGCCGACCGCGAGCCCCGCGTCTACCGCCGCTACGACCACTGGTGGAGCAAACTCCCGGTCGGCGAGGTCCGGTTGCTGCCCGGGGCGTGAGGCGTCCGGGCCGACTCCTCAGGTGCGGTGGGGAGCCGGCCTCCTCGTGGTGCGGACGGCGCGGACGGCCAGGAAGACGAGGAGGGCGAAGGGGGACAGGAGGATCGTCAGGATCAGGAGGGGGCCCATCAGCCAGGGGGAGAGGCGGAGTCGGCGGGCCTCGAGGTACATCCACTGGCCGATCAGCAGATCCCAGGCGATGACCTGGGCCCAGATCGCGCCCGCCCCGTTGGCCCTGGCCGTGAGGTCGCGGAAGGAGTCCAGGTCCGGGCTTGTGACCGCCGCCCACAGCTCCGGGAAGACCGGCAGGGCCATGGCCAGGTAGACCGCCAGGATCGGCACGACGGTCAGCGGGGAGGCCGCCAGACGCTCGGTGAACCGCCAGGACGGGGCGAAGATCATCAGCAGCCAGACGGGCGCGGCCAGGTAGAAGGCGAGCTCGAAGAGGAAGCCGGTCATGAGGCGGACTCCAGGGTGGTGGTGGGTGTGGTGCGGCCCCCGCTGTGTCGCAGGGAGGTCCAGGTCGCCGCGCCCGCGAGCAGGGCGATCGCGGCCGCGGCGGTGAGGGTCGTGGCGTCGGGGTGCGTGAGCGGCTGGCCGCGCAGGGCCTGCCAGGTGAGGAGGGCGAGGACCGCCGCGTAGGCGCCCGAGGCCACGAGCGTCAACCGGAGCCGTACGTGCGGGTCGCGCAGTCGGGCGAACCTCGGGGCGAGCGTGACCAGGGCGAGCAGCAGAAGCGGGATCACCTGGAGGGCGTGCATGCCGAAGAAGTGAGCGACGCGCAGGTCGCCGCCGGTGGTGGACCAGCCGGTCACGGCCATCGACGGGCCGCCGTCCGCGACGCCGACGCTGTGCGCGCCGACGATCCCCCGGTCGTCCCCGACGGCGCGCTGCTCGGGGGTGGGCACCACCATGAAGAAGGCGATCGCCGCGCCCGCGAGGGCGATCAGGGAGCCGAGGCGGACGGCCCAGGCGGTGGCGCGGTCCAGGATCCGGGCGCGGAGCAGCAGGATCGCGATGACCAGGGCGGCCAGCCACAGGACGACGATCGTGTACCCCATCGTCCGGAAGACGGCGGCGTCGAAGGGCGTCTCGTTGTTGAAGTGGCTCTGCCTGCCGCGTATCGCCTGCATCGTGATCAGCACGATCTCGCCGAGACCGGTCACGGCGACCACCGTCCCCGCCCACCAGGCGAGCCGTCGGCCGTGGGGGAGCAGGGTGAGCATCCAGGCGAGGGTCATGCAGTACGCGACGAACGAGACCGCGAACTTGAACGGCTTCGCCCATATCGGGGCGCCGACCAGGATCCGGTCGTCGAATATCAGGCCGCCGAGGGCGACGACCGCGAGTAACGCCATCGAGGCGGAGAACCAGAGCAGCGGCCGGTGGAGCTCGCGGAGCTGCGGAAAGGGTGAGGACATGGGTACCCCCGTGGGTTGTCCCGAGCATTATGGATAGTGGCACTCGCCGCTATCTGATAGCGCCACTATCTATGATGGGCGGGTCGCTGGGCAAGTCCCGAGCGAGAACGGGAAGGTGAACGCAGGGTGCGCATCGGAGAGTTGAGTCGCAGGACCGGGGTGTCGGTGCCGACGATCAAGTACTACGTACGGGAAGGGCTGCTGCCGGCCGGGGAGTTGACGAGCCCGAACCAGGCCTCGTACGGCGAGTCGCACGAGCGGCGCCTGCGCCTGGTCCGCGCGCTCCTGGACGTCGGAGGGCTGTCGGTCGCCGCGATCCGCGAGGTCATCGAGGCGATAGAGGACCGCGACCGTCCGGTGCACAAGATGCTGGGCGCGGCCGCCGACCGGGTGGTGCCGCGCACCCGCGAGGAGGTGGGGGAGGAGATCGTCGAGGCGCGGGCGGCGGTCGCCGACCTGATCGAGCGGCGCGGCTGGCGCACGGACGAGGCCAGTCCGGCGGCGGAGGCGCTCGCGGTCGCCCTGGCGACGCTGACGGAGGTCGGCCACGGGGGGTTCGCCGAGGTGCTCGACGCCTACGCGGGGGCGGCGGAGCAGGTGGCCGGTGCGGACCTGGAGTACGTCGCGCGCAATGTGGAGCGGGACGAGCTGGTGGAGAGCGTAGTGGTCGGCACGGTGCTCGGCGACGCGATCTTCGCGGCGCTACGGAGAATGGCCCACGTGGACGCGTCGCGGAAGATGTTCGGCACGGGGGTGTGAGCGGTGGGCGGGCGGCCTGCGGGACCGGAGCGGGCGGCGCCCGTCGGAAGCATGGGCCGCCTGTGGGGTCGGCGTGACACCCCGGCCCACGGGCACACGGCGGTCCGGCCCACGGGCACGCGGCGGTCCGGCCCACGGGCACGCGGCACCCGGCCCACGGGCGCACGGCGGTCCGGCCCACGGCACCCGGCCGGTCAACGGCGCTCGGCCGCCCACAGCGGGCGGAGCCCAAGGGGCACGGTCGGCCGCGGCCCCCCCCGGCCCCGGCCTCCGCCCCGCCTGCCTCAGTTCTCCTGTTCGCGTTCCACCTGGTCGTTCCAGTCACGCTTGATCGCGCGCCAGGCCTCGTCCGTCTTGCCCAGGCGCCAGTAGCCCGAGATCGACAGGCGTTCGCGCGGGACCTCGCGCTCCAGGCGCAGGTGGCGGCGGAGTTCCTTCACGAAGCCGGCCTCGCCGTGGACGAAGGCGTGGACGTCGCCGGCCGGGAAGTCCAGGCCCTTCACGGCTTCCAGGAGCGCCTCGCCCGCCGGGCGGTCGCCGCGGTGCAGCCAGGTCACCTCGATGCCCGCCGCCGTCGCGAACTTCTGCTCCTCGGCCGCGTCCGCGACCTCCACGAAGGCGTGCACGGTGGCGCCCTCCGGCAGCCGCTCCAGGGCCACCGCGATCGCCGGCAGCGCGCTCTCGTCGCCCACCAGCAGGTGCCAGTCCGCCTCCGCGTCCGGGGCGTAACCGCCGCCCGGCCCCAGGAAGCGCACCGTCTCGCCCGCCTGCGCCCGCGCCGCCCACGGACCCGCCAGGCCCTCGTCGCCGTGGACCACGAAGTCGACGGTCAGCTCGCGATGGACCGGGTCCCAGCTCCGTACCGTGTACGTCCGCGTGGTGGGCCACTGCTCGCGCGGGAACTCCGCGCGGATCCGCTCCATGTCGAACGGCTCCGGGTAGCTCACGCCCTCCGGCGCGAAGAGCAGCTTCACGTAGTGGTCGGTGTACTCGCCGACCGAGAACGCGTCGAGGCCCTCCCCGCCCAGCACGACCCGCACCATGTGAGGCGTGATCCGCTCCGTGCGCACGACCCGTGCCTCGTTGGCCTGCGGTGCCTTGCGCGCCGGCTGCTCTGCCACGACGGTCTCCCCTGACTGACTCGCGAACTTAGGTTTGCCTAAGCTAGCATCCCTGACGCTCGGGGGCCCAGAGCGCCTCAGCGCCCCAGGACGGGCAGCAGGCGGCTCACGGCCCCGCCCAGACCCCAGCGCGTCACCAGGCCCGCCAGCGCCTCCGGGTCCTTGGGCACGCGAGGCAGCGCCGGGTCGAACTCCGGCAGCGGTACGTCTCCGGCGACCTGGACGACCGTCGGCGCCACATCCAGGTACGCCGCGGCCTCCACGATCCCGCGCCGCTTGGCCGGGGTCAGCTTCGACGTACGGTCCACGGCGGCCGCGCGCACGCCCGCCAGATCGCCGTACTCCGTGATCAGCTGCGCCGCCGTCTTCTCGCCGATGCCCTTCACCCCGGGCAGCCCGTCGCTGGCGTCGCCGCGCAGCGCCGCGAAGTCGGCGTACTGGTCCGCCCGCACCCCGTACTTCGTACGGATCAGCTCGTCGTCGACCAGGTCGCAGTCGCCGACGCCCTTGCGCGGGTACAGCACGCGCACCGCGCGCTCGTCGTCCACCAGCTGGAAGAGGTCCCGGTCGCCCGTGACGATGTCCACCGGACCCTTCGCCCACCCCGCCAGCGTCCCGATCACGTCGTCCGCCTCGTACCCCGCGACACCGATCCGGGCGATGCCCAGTGCGTCCAGGACGTCCTCGATCACCGGCACCTGCGGGGAGAGCGTGTCCGGGATCTCCTCCTCGTCCGGGCCGGTCTCCGTCTCCACGGCGACCCGGTGCGCCTTGTACGACGGGATCAGGTCCACCCGCCACTGCGGGCGCCAGTCGGCGTCCATGCAGGCCACCAGGTCGTCCGGGTGGTGGTCCTGGACGAGCCGGGTGATGAAGTCCAGCAGACCGCGCACGGCGTTGACCGGCGTGCCGTCCGGGGCCCGGACCGAGTCCGGCACGCCGAAGTACGCGCGGAAGTACAGGGAGGCGGTGTCGAGGAGCATCAGGCGTCGGGTCACACCCCGATCATGCCGCACCCCACTGACACCCGCCCCGGACGACGCAGCGCCCGCCCGGACCGGCGAACCGGACCGTCCGTCGTGACCCCCGTCACCTTTGGGTTTGCGTTCGCGACGCCCGGGCAGGCGCGGGCCCGGAGCGGACCCGGTACGGGATTCAACGGATTCACCGACGAATCGGCGTACATCACGGGAGGCGCGGGCCGAACCCGCCCCGCTCCACGGCCCGGCCGCGGGGGTGGCAGGCCGTTTCCTTTCAACGCGTGAGGTATATGTGTCCAGGCTCCAGGCCGACCATCTGTACAAGGTGTTCGGCAGACGACCCGACGAAGCCGTCAAGAAACTCAATGACGGCGCGGACCGCGACGAGCTCCGCGCAGACGGCACCACGGCGGCGGTGATCGACGCCTCGTTCACCGTCGAGCCCGGCCAGATCTTCGTCGTCATGGGTCTGTCCGGATCCGGCAAGTCCACCCTCCTGCGCATGCTCAACGGCCTGCTCGAGCCCACCGCGGGCCGCGTGCTGTTCGACGACAAGGACCTCACGGCGCTGAACCCCCGCGACCTGCGCACCGTGCGGTCCAAGAAGATCAGCATGGTCTTCCAGCACTTCGCGCTCTTCCCGCACCGCAGCGTCCTCGAGAACGCCGCCTACGGCCTGGAGGTCCAGGGAGTCCCGCGCGCCGAGCGCGAGACCCGGGCCACCGAGGCCCTGGAGATGTGCGGCCTCGCCGGCTGGGAGAAGTCCTGGCCCGACGAGCTCTCCGGCGGCATGCAGCAGCGCGTGGGCCTGGCCCGCGCGCTCGCCACCGACGCCGACCTGCTCCTCATGGACGAGTCCTTCAGCGCGCTCGACCCGCTGATCCGCCGCGACATGCAGGACCAGCTCCTGGAACTGCAGAAGCGGCTGAAGAAGACCATCGTCTTCATCACCCACGACCTCAACGAGGCCATGCGCCTCGGCGACCGCATCGCGGTCATGCGCGACGGCCGGATCGTCCAGCTCGGCACCTCCGAGGACATCCTGATCCGCCCCGCCAACGACTACGTCGCCTCCTTCATCCAGGACGTCGACCGCTCCCGCGTGCTCACGGCCGCCGCCGTGATGACCGAGGCGGACGCCCCCGCAAAGGCGGACGCCTGCGGCTGCGAGACCGTCGGCCCCGACACCCTCGTCGCCGACCTGTGCGCGGTCAGCGCCCGCGTCCCGCACCCGGTGGCCGTCAAGGACACCGACGGCACCGTCGTCGGTGTCGTACCGCAGTCCCGGCTGATCGGCTTCATCGGCGACGAGCAGCGCCCGCCCGTCGCCTGCACCCCCGGCAGCACCGGTACGAAGGAGGTGGCCGCGCATGCCTAGGCTCCCCCTCGGCCAGTGGGTCGACAGCTCCGTGGACTGGCTCCAGGCCCAGTTCTCCTGGCTCTTCGACGCCATCACCACCGTCGTCACCGGTCTCTACGACGGCATCGACGCGGTCCTCTCCGCGCCCGAGCCGCTGCTCTTCGCCGGCATCCTCGCCGTCGTCGCCTGGTGGCTGCGCGGCCTGCCCGCCGGTGTGCTCGCCTTCGCGGGCTTCGCGCTCGTCGACTCCGTCGACCTGTGGGACGACGCCATGGCGACGCTCTCCCTGGTGCTCGTCGCGACGCTCGTGACCCTGGTGATCGCGGTCCCGCTCGGCATCTGGGCGGCCCGTTCCAAGACCGTCAGCGCCGTGCTGCGCCCGGTCCTGGACTTCATGCAGACCATGCCCGCCATGGTCTATCTGATCCCCGGCATCATCTTCTTCGGCGTCGGCGTGGTCCCCGGCATCATCGCCACCATCGTCTTCGCCCTGCCGCCGGGCGTCCGCATGACCGAACTCGGCATCCGCCAGGTCGACGGCGAACTCGTCGAGGCGGCCGAGGCGTTCGGCACCACCCCGCGCAACACCCTGCTGCGCGTGCAGCTGCCGCTCGCCCTGCCGACGATCATGGCCGGCATCAACCAGGTCATCATGCTGGGCCTGTCCATGGTCGTCATCGCCGGCATGGTCGGCGGCGGCGGCCTCGGCGGCGCGGTCTACCGCGCCATCGGCAACGTCGACATCGGCCTCGGCTTCGAGGCCGGCATCTCCATCGTCATCCTCGCCATGTACCTGGACCGGATGACCGGCGCGCTCGGCCGCCAGGTCTCGCCGGTCGGCCGCCGCGCGCTCGCCAAGGCGCGGGCCGCGACCGCCGCGCGCGCCGGGGCGAAGCTCTGGAACCACCGCCCGCAGCCCGTCACCGCCCTCGTCGGCGTGGTCGTCCTCGCGCTCGTCGCGGGCGGCATGGGCTTCCTCGGCGGCGGCACGTCCTCGACGACCGCCGGCGGCAAGGACATCGGCCACGGCAAGAAGATCAACCTCGGCTACATCCCCTGGGACGAGGGCATCGCCTCCACCTTCCTCTGGAAGGAACTGCTGGAGCGGCGCGGCTACGAGGTCGAGGCCACGCAGCTGGAGGCCGGCGCGCTCTACAC
Organism: Streptomyces sp. NPDC058579; assembly: GCF_042718575.1. Taxonomy (NCBI): domain Bacteria; kingdom Bacillati; phylum Actinomycetota; class Actinomycetes; order Kitasatosporales; family Streptomycetaceae; genus Streptomyces; species Streptomyces sp. NPDC058579. The sequence continues at coordinate 25,449 of NZ_JBHXPI010000009.1, read as the reverse complement.
CGGCCTGGCCGGCGGCCAGATCGACTTCCAGACCGACTCCTGGCTCCCGGTCACGCACGCCCAGTACTGGGAGAAGTACCAGAACAAGCTGGAGGACCTCGGCTCCTGGTTCGGCCCCACCTCCCTGGAGCTGTCCGTGCCGTCCTACATGAAGGGCGTCGACTCGCTCGACGACCTCAAGGGCAAGAGCGGCGAGTTCAAGGGCCGGATCATCGGCATCGAGCCGAGCGCCGGAATGATGGGCATCCTCAAGGACAAGGTCCTCAAGGAGTACGGCCTGGAGGGCGAGTACAAGGTCGTCGACGGCTCCACGCCCGGCATGCTCGCCGAGCTGAAGCGCGCGTACGACAAGAAGGAACCGGTCGTCGTGACGCTCTGGTCGCCGCACTGGGCCTACTCGACGTACGACCTGAAGAAGCTCAAGGACCCCAAGGGCACCTGGGGCGCCGGCGACGGCGTGCACACCCTCGCCCGTAAGGGATTCTCCGCCGAGAACCCCGAGGTCGGCGCCTGGCTGAAGAACTTCGAGCTGACCGAGAAGCAGCTCACGGATCTCGAAGCCGCCATCCAGAAGACCGGCAAGGGCAAGGAGCAGGAGGCCGTCCGCGGCTGGCTGGAGAAGAACCCCGGCCTCGCGGAGAAGCTGGCCCCGCAGTAGCACCCACGCAGGATTCTTGACTCCTGTCCGAAAAGGGGTGGTCGCCGAGCGTGTTCGGCGGCCACCCCTTTTCGCCACGACGCGAAACCCCGCGCCAAAGCTGCGTAAGGTTCAGGTAACCGACCAGTACGCAGGCACCGAGGCACGAGGGAGGGAGCCGACATGGACGACAAGGAATCCCTGCGCGTGGGCGCGGCCGTCAAGAAGCGCCGCAGGGCCCTCAAGCTCACCCTGGCCGTCGTGGCGTCGCGCAGCGGCCTGTCCGTGCCCTTCCTCAGCCAGGTCGAGAACGAGCGGGCCCGCCCCAGCAAGCGCTCCCTCGAACTGGTCGCCGGCGCGCTCGAGACCTCGGCCGGTGAGCTCCTCGCCGCCGCCGAGGCCGCCCGCACCGTCGACGTCGTACGGGCCGAGGAGCAGCCGCACGCGATGCCCGAGGGCGTACGGTCCCTGGTCCGCGGCCGCCACCAGCTGCACGCGCTCGAATTCACCGGCGAGCGGGACGCGGGCCGCGAATTCCAGCACCGCAACGACGAGTTGCTGTTCGTCGCCGACGGCGCCGCCGAGGTCGAGGCCGAGGGCCGGGCGTACCGGCTCGAACGCGGCGACACGCTCTATCTCTCCGGCGGCGTACGGCACCGGTGGCGCGCCACCGAGCCCGGCACCCGCCTCCTCGTCGTGGCCGTCGCCGAGCACATCGAGGCCGACGACACATGAGCGTGAGGCCGGCCCGTGTCGTCTCCCTCGTGCCCTCCCTCACCGAAGCGGTCGCCGTCACCGCGCCCGGCCTGCTCGTCGGCGCCACCGACTGGTGCAGCCACCCCGCCGATCTCGACGTCGTACGGATCGGGGGCACCAAGAACCCCGACGTCACCGCGATCACCTCCCTCCGCCCCGACCTCGTGATCGCCAACGAGGAGGAGAACCGCGCCCCCGACCTGGCCGCCCTGCGCGCCGCGGGGATCGAGGTCCTGGTCACCGAGGTGCGCACGCTCGACCAGGCGTTCCAGGAGCTGGACCGGACGCTGCGGGCCTGCGGCGTACGGGACCGGCCGCGCTGGCTCGACGAGGCGGAGGAGGCGTGGGCCGCCGTCGAGGCGCCGGGTCCGCCGCTCACCGCCGTCGTGCCGATCTGGCGACGGCCCTGGATGGTCCTCGGCCGCGACACCTTCGCGGGCGACCTGCTGGCCCGGCTCGGCGTCCGGCAGCTGTACGCCGACCACGCCGAGCGCTACCCGCGCGTCCCGCTCGACGAACTGCGGGCGTCCGGAGCCGACCTGGTGGTCCTGCCCGACGAGCCGTACCGCTTCACGCGCGACGACGGCCCCGAGGCGTTCCCCGGGACCGCCGCCGCGCTCGTCAGCGGGCGTCACCTCACGTGGTACGGGCCGTCGCTCGCAGAGGCGCCACGGGTCCTCGCCCGGGCCCTGCGAGCAGCGCACCGCTGAAAAGGCCGCGCAGGGTGTGGGTTCCGGCCACCAGCCAGGCGGCGACGAGGAACACGTACAGCGCGATCGCGAGCCAGCGGAAGGCGGCGAGGCCGGTGTGGTGGGCGAGCCCCTCCGCACCCGTCACGCAGGTGCCGACGGGGAAGGTGAAGGCCCACCAGGTCATCGCGAACCCCATGCCCTGCCGCCGGGCCCGCAGCACCATCGCGCCGGCCAGCGCCAGCCACAGCAGGGCGAAGCCCATGACGGGCACGCCGTAGAGGACGGCGAAGGCGCCGAAGCCGTGCGCGTACGGCTCGGGCAGCACGCCGGGGGCGACGTCGGCGAACTTGTTCGCGGCGGTCGTCGACTGGCCCAGGGGGCCGAGGACCAGGAAGAGCGTGGGGGTGAGCGCGAGGGGCAGGGGCCCGCCGGTGACCAGCCGGCCGAAGACCAGGGGCAGCATCACGAGGGTGGCGAGCAGGCTGATGCCGAACATGGCGTAGCAGGCGATCAGCAGGGTCTCCTGGGGCTGCCCGGCGGGCAGGTGGGGCAGGAGCAGCGGGCCGACGGCGGCGGAGACCATCGGCGCGACGACGGGCAGCAGCCAGACGGGCGAGGCGCCCTCGATCCTGTGGTGCACCACCATCAGGTACGGGATCGTCACGGCGGCGGTCAGGCCGATGACCGTACCGGCCGAGAACAGGACGGTGTCGAGGGCGACGGCCGCGGTCGGGCCGATCCAGTCCTGGCCGACGACCAGGGCGCCGGCGCCGACGGCGAGCAGGGCCATCGACAGACAGCCGTAGAACGGGGCCACGGCCGGGTCGAGGAGGTGCTCGCGGGCGCGGTCGCGGTGGTGGACCCAGTGCAGGGCGCGGGCCGTGAGCAGAGTGAGGAGCATCGCGAGGGAGAGCGCCCAGACGGCGGTGCAGGCGGTGCGGAGACCGGGGGCGTCGACGGGGAGGGTGGCCCCCGCGTTGGCGACGATGGCGGTGCCCATCACCGAGGCGTACCAGTTGGGGCCGAGGTGACGGACCGCGGCCGCCCGCACGCCTGGGGTGGTGGCGAGGGGGGCCGGACGGGAAGGTGCGAGGGTTGCCATGGCTCCACCCTCGCGCGGTGGAACGGGCCCGACCAGGGATCTTGGCGCTATGACGTCATAAGCTGACTTTATGAGCAACGAGCCTGCGGAGACCTCACCCCTGTCCCACCGGGTCCCCGACCTCGGCGCGCTCGAACTGCTCCTCGCCGTCGCCCGGCACGGGAGTCTGGGGCGGGCGGCCCGGGAGGTCGGGATCACCCAGCCCGCCGCGAGCAGCCGGATCCGGTCGATGGAGCGGCAGCTCGGGGTGGCCCTGGTGGACCGTTCACCGCGCGGCTCGCGGCTCACGGACGCGGGGGCGCTCGTCACGGACTGGGCGCGGCGGATCGTCGAGGCGGCCGAGGCCTTCGACGCGGGGGCGCAGGCGCTGCGGGGGCGGCGGGACTCGCGGCTGCGGGTGGCCGCGTCGATGACGATCGCCGAGTACCTGCTGCCCGGGTGGCTGATCGCGCTGCGCGCGGGGCGGCCGGACACGGCGGTGTCGCTGATGGCGGGGAACTCGGCGGCGGTCGCGGAGCGGCTGTTGGGCGACGAGGCGGACCTGGGGTTCGTGGAGGGGCTCGCCGTGCCGGACGGCCTGGACGGGGCGGTCGTCGCCCGCGACCGGCTTGTCGTGGTCGCCGCGCCGTCGCACGCGTGGGCGCGGCGTCGCAAGCCCGTGGACCCGGGGGAGCTGGCCGCGACCCCGCTGATCCTGCGCGAGCGCGGCTCGGGCACGCGTCAGGTCCTCGACTCGGCGCTCTCCGCGCACGGGGGGCTCGCGCAGCCGCTGCTCGAACTCGCCTCCACGACGGCGGTGAAGGCGGCGGCGGTGAGCGGTGCGGGGCCGGCGGTCCTGAGCGAGCTGGCGATCGCGGAGGAGTTGGCGTCGCGGCGGCTGGTGGAGATCCCGGTCGCGGGGGTGCTGTTGCGGCGGGAGTTGCGTGCGGTCTGGCCTACGGGGCATCGGCCTACGGGGCCGGCGCGGGATCTTCTGTCGTTGACCCGGGCGACGCCGGTGGGGTGACGGTGGGGTTGGCCGGTGGGTGGGTGCGGGTGCGGGTGCGTGGTGGTTGTTCGCGCAGTTCCCCGCGCCCCTAAAGACACGCGCCTTGGCTTCCCCGCGGCCCCTTAGGGCCCCGCCACCGCCGGGCCCCTAAGCCCCCCCGCCCCCTCAAGTCGCCGCCATCACGAGGCCTCGCATCACTCTCAGGTCCTCGCCCATTTCGGGGTGCCATTGGACGCCCAGGGCCCAGACCGGGTCCGGGAGTTCGATTGCTTCGATCGTGCCGTCCTCCGCGTACGCCGAGGGGGAGAGGTAGGTGCCCAGGTGGTCCACCGCCTGGTGGTGGTAGGTCGGGACCGAGGTCAGTTCCGGGACCAGGGACGCGTACCGCGTGCCCGGGACCGGCTTGACCGCGTGGCGGCCGATCACGCCGACCGACTCCACGTGGCCTTCCAGGTGCTGGATCAGCGTGCCGCCGAGGGCCACGTTCAGGAGCTGCATGCCCCGGCAGATGCCGAGCAGCGGGGTCCCGGAGGCGAGCGCCGCCTCGATCAGGGCCAGCTCCCAGGTGTCCCTGGCCCGGGCCGGCGGGCCGGTACGGGGGTCGGGCTCGGCCCCGTACCGTACCGGCTCCACATCCGCACCGCCCGCGATCACCAGGCCGTCGAGCCGCGCCACCACCGACGCGGCGGCGGACGGCTCGTCCGGCGGGAGCATCGTCGCGAGGCCGCCGCTCGCCTGCACCAGTCGCGGGTACTGCGCCGGCAGCAGCGCCGCCGGCATGTCCCACACGCCCCAACGGGCCTGGTCCAAGTAGGTCGTCACGCCGATGAGCGGCTTGGGCACGGATTCCTCCAGATCAGGGAAGGGCGGGTCAGTCGCGGTCGAGTTCGGCCTCGGCCGCCGCGAGCGCCGCGAACTCCTCCTCCGGCGCCTTGGCGACCAGGTGGTGCCGACTGTAGAACGCGAAGTAGGCGAGGGCGATCACATAGACCCCCAGCGCGATGAACGCCGCGTCCTTGTCCACCAGGAACGTCGCCACGAGCGCCGACAGGGCGAGGACGAACGCCACCGACGAGGTCACGACACCGCCCGGCGTGCGGTACGGGCGCGGCAGCCCCGGCTCGCGGCGGCGCAGCACGATGTGCGAGAGCGCCATCAGGGCGTACGAGATGGTCGCGCCGAACACCGCGATGTTCAGCATCCGCGCGCCGTCCCCGGTCCCCGCCGCAAGGGCGAAACCGATCCCGCCGGGGATAAGAAGACCCAGGTACGGGGACTTCCGGCGGCTCGTGAGGGAGAGGAACCGGGGCAGGTAGCCGGCCCGGGAGAGGGCGAAGAGCTGGCGCGAACCGGCGTAGATGAGCGAGAAGAACGAGGCCACGAGCCCCGCGAGCCCCGCGTAGTTGACGAAGCGGCTGAGCGTCGTCGGGTCCCCGTCGCCCTGCAGCGCCACGACCAGCGGGTTGCCCGCCTCCTGGATCGCGGCCGAGCCGCGCGCCCCCGTCGCCGCGACGAAGGTGATCACGGCGAGCAGCACCAGGATGCCCATCGAAAGGGCGAGCGCCCTCGGCATCGAGCGGACCGGGTCCTTGGCCTCCTCCGCCGCGAGCGGCACGCCCTCGACGCCGAGGAAGAACCACATGCCGAAGGGGAACGCCGCCCAGATGCCCAGCAGACCGTACGGCAGCCACGAGTTGGCGCCGAGCGCCTCCCCGTCGACCGGGATGTCGTTGAGGCCGTCGACGTGGAAGTCGCTCAGCGCACCGAGCGCGAAGATGACCAGCGCGGCGACCGCGATCGCCGTCACGACCAGGCTGAAGCGGAGCGCCTCGCCCACGCCCCAGAGGTGGATCCCGATGAAGAGGGCGAAGCAGGCGAGGTAGACCGGCCAGCCGGACTCCAGGCCGAACAGGCCGAGCGATTCGACGTAGTCGCCGATGAAGATGGAGATGGCGGCGGGGGCGAGGATGTACTCGATGAGGATGGCGGTTCCGGTGAGGAAGCCGCCCCAGGTGCCGAGCGCCCGGCGCGCGAAGCCGTATCCGCCGCCGGCGGTCGGCAGGATGGCGGAGAGTTCGGCGAGCGCGAAGACGAGACAGGCGTACATCGCGCCCATCAGGACGGTCGCGATGGCGAGGCCGCCGAAGCCGCCCTTGGAGAGGCCGATGTTCCAGCCGGAGAAGTCGCCGGAGACGACGTAGGCGACGCCGAGGCCGGTGAGCAGCAGCCAGCCGGCGCTGCCGCGGCGCAGGGCCCGGCGTTCGAGGTAGTCGTCCGGTGCCGTGCCGTTCGGTGGTGCGGTCTTTTCCCCGGAGGTGTCTTCGAGCGTCATGGCAGCGTCAGCTCCCGCGTCGGGCCCAATGGATTGGTGCCATACCTTTGCGCCGGGTCGGCTCGAATGCAACCCCCGTGCGTTACTTTCGGGTTACGTGAGCGCCTTGTCGTCTCACGTCAGGAAGCCCCGCAGCAGCGCCGCCGTACCCCCGCAGTGCTCGCGCATGACCTCGCGGGCCCCGTCCGCGTCGCCGTCGAGGACGGCCTCCACCAGGGCCGTGTGCTGGTGCTGGGAGTGCTCCAGGTTCCGTACGAGCAGCGGGATGCAGTCCAGGAGGTCGTTCACCGTCGCCCGTACCGCCGCGTACTGCGCGGTCAGCGTCGGGGAGCCGGAGAGCTCGGCCAGCGTGAGGTGGAGCAGGGTGTCCTGGCGCCGGTAGTCGGCCAGCGGGGCGTCGTGCGTGGCGGCCAGGGCCGTACGGAGCCGCTCCGCGCCCTCGTCGTCGAGCCCGTGCGCCGCGCACAGGCCCGCCGCGCCGACCTCCAGGACCTCCCGGAACCGCAGCGTGTCCTCGACGTCGACGGCGGCGATCCGGCGCCGCAGCTCGTCCTCGCCGGCCGTCTGGGGGCGCGGCAGCACGAACGTTCCGCCGTACCGCCCGCGCCGGCTCTCCACCAGGCCCTGCTCCTGGAGGACCTTCAGGACCTCGCGCAGGGTGACCCGGCTGATCCCCATCCGGTCGGCCAGCTCCCGCTCGGCGGGCAGCCGTTCGCCGCCGGGCACGAGTCCGAGCCGTACCACCTGGAGGATCTGCTCCAGGGCCTCCTCGAAGCCGTTGCCCGCCCGGACCGGCCGCAGCACGGGCGTCAGCCGGTCAACCTGCGGGGCGGGCGATTCACTCGTACTGGACACGTTCCCGTTTCCCCTTCCCAAGCAATGGTCTTCGGCAATACCTTATGGCTTCCGGCTGACCCAAGGAGGAGTAATCCCGTGGCAGACCGCAAAGCCCCGCTCTCCGTCGAGGAGCTCCGCGCCCTCGTCGCGAGCGGTGAGATCGACACCGTCGTCCTGGCCTTCCCCGACATGCAGGGACGGCTCCAGGGCAAGCGGTTCGCCGCACCGTTCTTCCTCGACGACGTCCTCGACCACGGCACCGAGGGCTGCAACTATCTCCTGGCCGTCGACACCGAGATGAACACGGTCGACGGATACGCGATGTCCTCCTGGGACCGCGGCTACGGCGACTTCGCCATGCGCCCCGACCTCGCCACCCTGCGCCGCGTCCCCTGGAACGAGGGTACGGCGATGCTCGTCGCCGACCTCGCCTGGAGCGACGGCTCGCCCGTCGTCGCCGCGCCCCGCCAGATCCTCCGCCGCCAGCTGGACCGGCTCGCCGAGCACGGCTACACCGCGCACGTCGGCACGGAGCTGGAGTTCATCGTCTTCAAGGACACCTACGAGCAGGCCTGGGACGCGAACTACCGGGGCCTGACGCCGGTCAACCAGTACAACGTCGACTACTCGGTCCTCGGCACCGGCCGCGTCGAGCCCCTCCTGCGCCGGATCCGCAACGAGATGGCCGGCGCCGGACTGACCGTCGAGTCCGCCAAGGGCGAGTGCAACCCCGGCCAGCACGAGATCGCCTTCAAGTACGACGAGGCCCTCGTCACCTGCGACCAGCACGCCGTGTACAAGACGGGCGCCAAGGAGATCGCCGCCCAGGAGGGCGTCTCGCTCACCTTCATGGCGAAGTACAACGAGCGCGAGGGCAACTCCTGCCACATCCACCTCTCGCTCCAGGACGCCGACGGTACGAACGTCATGGCAGGTGACGGGCCCGCCGGGATGTCGGAGGTCATGCGGCACTTCCTCGCCGGACAGCTCGCCGCCCTGCGCGACTTCTCCCTCCTCTACGCCCCCAACATCAACTCCTACAAGCGCTTCCAGCCCGGCTCCTTCGCCCCTACCGCCGTCGCCTGGGGCGTCGACAACCGCACCTGTTCCCTGCGCGTCGTCGGCCACGGCCGCTCGACGCGCTTCGAGAACCGGCTCCCCGGCGGAGACGTCAACCCGCACCTCGCCGTCGCCGGCCTGATCGCCGCCGGCCTGTACGGCATCGAGCAGAAGCTCGAACTCCCCGCCGCCTGCGAGGGGAACGCCTACACCGGCGACTACGCCCACGTCCCCACCACCCTGCGCGAGGCCGCCGAGCTCTGGGAGACCAGCCCCATCGCCAAGGCCGCCTTCGGCGACGAGGTCGTCGCGCACTACCGCAACATGGCCCGCGTCGAACTGGACGCGTACGACGCCGCGGTGACCGACTGGGAGCTGCGCCGCTCCTTCGAACGCATGTGAGGAACGAGTTGCTTCAGGAACTCCAGGTAATCAACCCGGCGACCGAGGAGGTCGTCGCCACCGTCCCCGCCGCCACCCGGCAGGACGTCGACGCCGCCGTCGTACGGGCCACCGAGGCCCAGCGCGGCTGGGCCGCCGCCGCCCCCGCCGACCGGGCCCGGCTGCTGCGCCGCTTCGCCGCCGTCGTCGACACCCACACCGAGGAACTGGCCCTCCTCGAAGTACGCGAGGCAGGACACACCCTCGGCAACGCCCGCTGGGAGGCCGGCAACGTCCGCGACCTGCTCGACTACGCGGCCGGGGGAGTGGAGCGGCTGAACGGCCGGCAGATCCCGGTCGCCGGCGGGCTCGACGTCACGATCCTCGAACCCCTCGGCGTCGTCGGCGTGATCGCGCCCTGGAACTTCCCCATGCCGATCGCGGCCTGGGCCACCGCCCCCGCCCTCGCCGCCGGCAACGCGGTCATCCTCAAGCCCGCCGAGACCACCCCGCTCACCGCGCTCCGCCTCGCCGAACTCGCCCTGGAGGCCGGGCTCCCCGAAGGCCTCTTCCAGGTCCTGCCGGGCGAGGGCGCCGTCGCGGGCGACGCGCTTGTCGAACACCCCGGCATCGCCAAGATCGTCTTCACCGGCTCGACCCGGGTCGGCAAGAGCATCATGGCCAAGTGCGCCGACCAGGTGAAGCGCCTGACGCTCGAACTCGGCGGCAAGAGCCCGAACATCGTCTTCGCCGACGCCGACATCGAGGCGGCCGCCGCGGCCGCGCCCATGTCGTTCCTCGACAACAGCGGCCAGGACTGCTGCGCCCGCACCCGCATCCTCGTCCAGCGCTCCGTGTACGACCGCTTCCTGGAGCTGCTCACCCCCGCCGTCGAGGAGATCGTCGTCGGCGATCCGGCCGACGAGAAGACCCAGATGGGCCCGCTGATCTCCAAGGCCCAGTTGGACCGCGTACGGGCGTACGTTCCCGACACCCTCCCCGGCATCCGAGGCAAGGCCCCCGAGGGCCCCGGCTTCTGGTTCCCGCCGACCGTCCTCACCGACATCGCCGAGGACGCGCCCTGCGCCGTCGAGGAGGTCTTCGGACCGGTCGCCGTCGTCCTGCCCTTCGAGGACGAGGCGGACGCCGTACGGCTCGCCAACGCCACCGAGTACGGCCTGTCCGGCTCGATCTGGACCCGGGACGTCGGCCGCGCCCTGCGCGTCTCGCGCGCCGTCAAGGCCGGCAACCTCTCCGTCAACTCCCACTCCAGCGTCCGCTACTGGACCCCCTTCGGCGGCTACCGGCAGTCCGGCCTCGGCCGGGAGCTCGGCCCCGACGCACTGACCGCCTTCACCGAAACCAAGAACGTCTTCATCAGCACGGAGGGCCCCGCACTGTGAGCAACGAGACCCTGAGCAACGAGACCCCGAGCGGCGAGACCGTCTGCCGCCGCCTCGTCGGCCGCACCGCCGTCATCACCGGCGCCGGCAGCGGCATCGGCCTGGCGACCGCCCGCCGCCTCGCCTCCGAGGGCGCGAACGTCGTCTGCGGCGACATCGACGAGACGGCCGGCAAGGCCGCCGCCGAGGAGGTCGGCGGGACCTTCGTGCGGGTCGACGTCACCGACCCCGAGCAGGTCGAGGCGCTCTTCAAGACCGCCTTCGACACCTACGGCTCCGTCGACATCGCCTTCAACAACGCGGGCATCTCGCCGCCCGACGACGACTCCATCCTCACCACGGGCCTGGAGGCCTGGAAGCGCGTCCAGGACGTCAACCTCACCTCCGTGTACCTGTGCTGCAAGGCCGCCCTGCCCTACATGCGGCGCCAGGGCCGGGGCTCCATCATCAACACCGCCTCCTTCGTCGCCATCATGGGCGCGGCCACCAGCCAGATCTCGTACACCGCCTCCAAGGGCGGCGTGCTCGCCATGTCCCGCGAACTGGGCGTGCAGTTCGCCCGCGAGGGCATCCGCGTCAACGCGCTCTGCCCCGGGCCGGTCAACACCCCGCTCCTGCGGGAGCTGTTCGCCAAGGACCCGGAGCGCGCCGCGCGCCGGCTCGTGCACATCCCCGTCGGCCGGTTCGCCGAGGCCGAGGAGATCGCCGCCGCCGTGGCCTTCCTCGCCAGCGACGACTCGTCCTTCGTCAATGCCACCGATTTCCTCGTGGACGGCGGCATTTCGGGCGCGTACGTGACCCCGCTGTAGGCGCTGCGGTCCGGGTCCTAGTCTGATGGGATGAGCATGACGACTCCTCCTGGCTGGTACCCGGACTCCGCCGTCCCCGGCGTCGAACGCTGGTGGGACGGTACGAACTGGACCGCGCACACCCGGCAGGCGCAGGCCGCGTACGCGGCGCCGCCCGTGACGCCGTCCACCGTGCCGTCCCCGGTCGTCGCACCGGCCCCGTCCGCACGCGCCGGGCGGAACCGGGCCGTGCTCCTCGCCGCCGTCGCGGTGGCCGTGGTGGTGGCGGTCGTCGCGGGCGTGCTCATAGTCGGCGGCGACGACGAGGAGAAGCCGCCCACGGCGGCTCCCACGGCGGCCACGACCACCCCCACCGCGCCGTCCACCAGCGACGCGCCCGCCGAGGACGAGGAGGAGGACAAGAACGCCACGCAGGTCGACGACCAGCTCAACGGCATTTCCCTCCCCATCGTCAACGGCTGGGAGAAGCCGGAGTTCTACTCGGGGCCGGTGCCGACCGTGACGACCGTCGGCACGTATCCGTGCCCCTCCGGCAGCAAGGAGTGCCGCCACGGCACGGTCTCCTCGCACGCGGTCTCGCGCACCGACGCCTCGACCCCCGAGGCGATCGCCAAGGAGGACGTGGCCCTCGCCGCCAAGGAGACGTACGAGGAGGACATCCTCGGCAGCCTCCCCTACGGCCGGATGATCGCCCACAAGCAGGTCGCCGCGGGACCCACCGCCGTCGCAGGCCGCACGGGCTACCTGGTCCGCTGGCAGGTCACCACCGACAAGGGCCCCGGCGGCTACGTCCAGTCGCTCGCCTTCCCGTCCCCGACGGGCAGCGAGTCCCCGGTCGTCGTGCGCTTCGTCTTCGACGCGGGCCCGGACGGGCCGTCGCTCGCCCTGATGGACGAGATCACCCGCGGCATCCGCCCCATCGGCAGCGACACCAACGGGGGAGTGGGCAGCTCGATCACCCCGGGAACCTGAGGACGGCCCGGGGCTACAGGAACGTTTGCCCCTCGCCCCGATACGTCGGCACCGTCGCCGTGATCCGGTCGCCCTCGATCAGCTGAAGGCTGTCGAACCGCTCGCACAGCTCCCCGGCCTTCGCGTGCCGGAACCACACCTTGTCCCCGATGAGGAGATCGTCCGCCGCCGAGCCGAGCAGCGGGGTCTGCACTTCGCCGGGCCCCTCCTGCGGGTCGTAGCGGAGCCCCTCCGGCAGGTACGGGACCGGCAGCCGGTCCGCCCCCGCCGCGCCCGAGGCCGGGTAGCCGCCGCCGAGCACCGTCACCACACCGACGCCGGGGCGGCGCACGACGGGCTGGGCGAAGAGGGCCGCCGGACGGCCGGTGAAGGACGTGTAGTTGTCGAAGAGACGCGGCACGTAGAGCCCCGAACCGGCGGCGATCTCCGTCACCGCGTCCTCGGCCGCCGTCTGCTGCACACTGCCCGTACCGCCGCCGTTGACGAACTCCAGGTCCGGCGCCACCGCCCGTACCGCACGGACCACGGCCGCGCGCCGCGCCGCCAGCTCCCGGCGGGCCGCCGACTGCATCAGCCGGATCGCCCGCGACCGCAGCGGCCGCCCGGCCACCGAGTCCCCGACCCCGGCGACATGCCCCTCGTACGCCATGATCCCGACCAGCCGGAACCCGGGGCGCCGGGCGATCGAGCGGGCCAGCTCGGCGAGCTGGGCGGGCTCGCGCAGCGGCGAGCGCAGCGCCCCTATCCGCACCTTGCCGCCGAGCAGCCGGAGGGAGGTGTCCAGCTCCAGGCAGACCCGGATCTCCTCGGCGCCGCCCGCGCGGGCCGCGTCGATCAGCTCCAGCTGCGCCGGGTCGTCGACCATGACCGTCACGGCGGCGGCGAGCTTCGCGTCGTTCGCCAGTTCGCCGAAGGAGGTCCGGTCGGCGGACGGGTACGCGAGCAGCACGTCCTCGAACCCGGCGCGGGCCAGCCACAGGCTCTCGTCGAGCGTGAACGACATGATCCCCGCGAAGCCCTCGCGCGCCAGGACCCGCTCCAGGAGCGCCCGGCACCGCACCGACTTGCTCGCCACCCGGACCGGCTTGCCCCCGGCCCGCCGGACGAGGTCGTCGGCGTTGGTGTCGAAAGCCTCCAGGTCGACGATGGCGACGGGCGCGTCGAGATGGGCGGTGGCCCGGTCGTACCGGGCCCGGTCTGCGGCGCGGGGAGTCATGGCCCGAGCTTGCCAGACGGGTTTACGGGAGGGTAGCCCCTGAGTTCCCGTGGTGAGGGGAACAGCCCGTAGAGTGGCGGGCATTGCCAGGGCAGGCACGACGAGGAACCACCAGGGGGCGGGCATGAGCACTGACGCGCACCGCCCCGCCTCCTCCCGCATCACCGACGCCCTGCTGCCGCCGTCCGCCCCCGCAGGCCGAGGCGATGCGAACGCCCCCGCGCCGGACCCGGCAGCGACCCGCCCGCCCGTCCCCCCGAGACCGCCCCAACCCCCGCCGACGCCCGCTCGCACGGGTGCCACGGCCGCGGGAGGCGCTCCGCGCCTCGCACCGCCGACGACTCCGCGCACAGGCGCCGTCGGTACGCCCACGCCCGACGCCGCCGCTCCGGGAGCTGCCCCCCGCGTCGTACCGCCGCGTCCGGCGAGCGCTCCGCGGGTCGGCCCCGACCGCGCCACCGGCCCGGCGGCCGGTTCGCCGCGTCCGGCGACGGCTCCGCGCGCGGGTGCGGCCGGTACGCCCGCGCCCGGGGGCGCTACCGCTCCGGGATCCGGGCCCCGCGTCGTGCCTCCGCGTCCGGCGGCGACTCCGCAGGTCGGTTCCGGCCGTGCGCCCGCGCCCGAGGGCGCCCCCGCTCCGGGAGCCGGCCCCCGCGTCGGACCGCCGCGTCCCGCGAGCGCTCCGCGGGGCACCGCGCCCCGCACCGGCGCCGCCGGGAGCGACGTGCCCGCCGTCGAGACGACCACGCGGCTGCGGCCGATACGCGAGGCCGCACCCGGCCCAGGCACAGGCCATGGCGCCGGCAGCGGCCTCCCGCCCCGGAGCGGGCAGACGTACGGGACGTACGGCGCCTACCGGGCCTTCACCGCACCGCCCGAGACGCCCGCCGAGACCACCACCCGCCTGCGGCCCATCCGCGACCGCCGGGCCGTCGGCCGGGTCGTCGCGGCGGGGGCCTGCGTCGTCCTCGGCGTCGGCCTCCTCGGCGGCGCCCTCGCGGGAGCCGTCCTCGCCGCCACCGACGCCGGCGCGACCCCCGAGCCGGAGGGTTACACCGAGGCCGGCACCCTGTGGCACAGCGTCCCCGTCGACACGCTCTTCCCCCGCACCCTCGCCGGTCCTGGCAAGGGCCCCGGCGCCGCCGACCGCACCTGGACCCGCGTCGTCGTCGCGCCCGACACCCCCTGCACGGCGACCGTGCTGCCCGCGAGCGTCCTCACCACGCTCCGCCCCGTCGGCTGCGACCGCGTCCTGCGCGCCACCTACACCGACGCGACCGCCTCCAGCGTCATCACCGTCGGCCTGGTCTTCACCAAGGCCGACCCCACCGCCACCCAGACGCTCGCGACCGAGTCCGCCGCCCGGCTCGCCGCCGACGTGCCGCCCGCGCTCGCGGGCCCCGGCACCGTGGCCGCCCGCTTCGGCCCCGGGCAGCGCGCCAGCTGGTCGAACCGCGCCCTCGCCGACCTCCCCGTCGTCGTCACCGCCGTCTCCGGCTTCGCCGACGGCCGCCCCGTCGCCACCCCCGAATCCGCCGCGCGGGCCATGGCCGACGGACAGACCAGCCCCACCGCCCAGGCAGGCCTCGGCCACGAGGCGAAGGGCGTCGCCGACCAGATCGAACGCGCCCTGCGCGCCACGGTCGCCACGGCAGCGAAGGACGCCGACACGTGAACCGGACCCTCCGCGCTCCCCGTGCCGCCCGTGCGCTCCGCAACCCCCGCGCGCTCGCCGCCCTCCTCGCCGCCGCCTTCGCCGTCCTGCCCGCCACCACCACCCCGGCGTACGCGGACACCATCCGCGCCCGCCAGTGGGGCCT
Source organism: Streptomyces sp. NPDC058579 (assembly GCF_042718575.1). Taxonomy (NCBI): domain Bacteria; kingdom Bacillati; phylum Actinomycetota; class Actinomycetes; order Kitasatosporales; family Streptomycetaceae; genus Streptomyces; species Streptomyces sp. NPDC058579. The sequence goes on along the minus strand of NZ_JBHXPI010000009.1, from coordinate 10,445 downwards.
CGAAGCCCTGCGCACGACCGAGGCCTGGCGCACCACCAAGGGCGAGGGCATCACCGTCGCCGTCCTCGACACCGGCGTCGACGCCGGCCACCCCGACCTCACCGGCTCCGTCCTCCCCGGCAAGGACCTCGTCGGCTTCGGCGCCGAACGAGGCGACCGCGCGTGGGCCCGCCACGGCACCGCCATGGCCGGCATCATCGCCGGACACGGCCACGGAGCCGGCCGTCAGGACGGCGTCCTCGGCATCGCGCCCAAGGCCGAGATCCTGCCCGTCCGCGTCATCCTCGAAGGCGCCGACAAGTCCCGCGACAAGGCCCGCAAGACCCGCGGCACCGCGCTCGCCGAAGGCATCCGCTGGGCCGTCGACCACGGCGCCGACGTCATCAACCTCTCCCTCGGCGACGACTCCAAGTCCGCCCACCCGGACGCCGGCGAGGACGCCGCCGTCCAGTACGCCCTCGCCAAGGGCGTCTCCGTCGTCGCCTCGGCCGGCAACGGCGGTGAGAAGGGCGACCACATCTCGTACCCCGCCGCCTACCCCGGCGTCGTCGCCGTCACCGCCGTCGACCGGTGGGGCACCCGCGCCGCGTTCTCCACCAGCCGCTGGTACGCCACGGTCAGCGCCCCCGGCCTCGACATCGTCATCGCCGACCCGGACCGCCGCTACTACTCGGGCTGGGGCACCAGCGCCGCCGCCGCCTTCGTCTCCGGCGCCGTCGCCCTCGTCCGCTCCGCCCACCCCGACCTGACCCCGGCCCAGGTCAAGCAGCTCCTCATCGACACCGCCCGCGACCGGCCCGAGAACGGCCGCAGCGACGAGAAGGGCTACGGCACCGTCGACCCGGCCGCCGCCATCAAGGCCGGCCTCCGGCTCAAGGCCGCCGACCCCAAGAACGCCGCCGCCGGCTACAAGGGCCGCTTCTTCGGCCCCGGCCCGCAGCCGCCCGCCGAGGACGAGGGCAAGCCGGTCGGCCTGCTCGCCCCGGCCGCCGGCGGCCTCGGCGCCGTCCTGCTCGCCGCCGCGGTCGTCCTGTGGCGCGGCAGCCGCACCTAGGGCCTCTCGTTCAGATCATGCCGGGCTCGCGGGCCCTGGCACGCACTCCCCCAAGCTCTTCGAGCAGGGGGGACCCCCACGCCGCGTTGTCGTCACTCGCCGACGCTCCGCGTCGACTCCCTCCTCCGCCTTGCGATCGCACGCACCAGACCCCGCTCCCTGATCCGGCCTGATCCAAACGAGAGGCCCTGGCCCCGCCCTCCGCACTGACCGCCCCGCGACGGCGGTTAGGCTCGGTGCGTGGCGCTCAAGAACATCCCTGACCCCGGTTTCTCCGACGACGACGGAACCGCCGACCCGCGGCTCACCGAGGCCCTCGCGGCCTGGGCGGCGGACAGAACCGCCCACGGCCCGGTCCTGGCGGCCCTGAAGGACGCGCGCCTGCTCGTCCCCGTCGTCGCCGTCCTCGGCGAGGTCGAGGAGGACCCCGAGACGGGCCTTCGCCGCGAGAAGACCAGCGACATGGCCGTCCCCACGCTCACCGCCGGAGACCGCCGCGCGCTCCCCGCGTTCACGTCGATCGCCTCGCTCGCGCTCTGGGACCCCGAGGCCCGGCCGGTTGCCGTCCCCCTCCACCAGGCCCTCCAGGCCGCCGCGCACGAGAAGGCCGACACCCTCGTCCTCGACCTCGCGGGCCCCGTCCCGTACCAGCTGACCGGCCCCGCGCTGCTCGCCCTCGGCGAGGGCCGCACCAGCCTGGACCCCCTGGACGACCCGGCGGTACGGGAGGCGGTACGGAACGCGGTCGCCGCCGAGCCCGCGGTCCTGCGCGCCCACCTCGGCCCCGGCACCGCCGACGGCACCCTCGCCCTCGTCCTCGCCGAGGACGCGGCCCCGGCGGAGGCGGCCCAGCGAGTGGCCCGAGGCCTGGCCGCCGACGAAACACTGAGGGCCCGCCTGGTACACGGCCTGGACCTGGCACTCCTGCCGGCCTCGGCCACGCCTCCGGGCGAGCCCTTCTACGTACGGAACTGACGAGGGGTACGGGGGACGACCCCCGTACCCCTAACGTACGGAACTAACTGACGGGGCCTGCGGCTAGCCGTACACCGGCCCCGTGTACTTCTCGCCCGGGCCCTGGCCGGGCTCGTCCGGGACGATCGACGCCTCGCGGAAGGCCAGCTGCAGGGACTTCAGGCCGTCCCGCAGCGGCGCCGCGTGGAAGGAGCTGATCTCCGTCGCGCCGGCGTCGAGGAGGCCGGCCAGGGCGTGGACCAGCTTGCGGGCCTCGTCGAGGTCCTTGTGCTTCTCACCGTCCTCGGTGAGACCGAGCTTCACCGCGGCGGCGCTCATCAGGTTCACCGCGACGGTCACGATGACCTCCACCGCGGGGACCTCCGCGATGTCACGGGTCATGTCGTCGAAGTCGGGGGACTCGTTCTGGGGCGTCTCGCTCATGCCCACACGATATGCGGACCCGGGCGCCCGCCCGGCGCCGCCGTCCCCGTTCGCGAACGGGGACGGGTCCTGCTAACCTGGTGTAACGACCGGCCGGACACCTATGTGCCCGGCCCACAAGTGGAGGCTCCGATCTCCCACCTGGCCGCCCTCGCGGGCGGCGGGTCACCGGTCAGGTGGCGCCCATCGTTCCGTACGGACGATGGAGCCGCCCGATGTGCGCCCCGCGGTTGACCGCGGCGGTGCTCCGGTATTTCCGTGGAGCCCCGCCTGTGTCCCGTCCGGGGCGTTTTTCATGTACCGGCGCGGTAGGTCTACTGAAACAGACCATACGTGTCCGTCCGCCAGGCGGTCACGTGGTGCTACCGAGGAGGATCCATCAGCGCCGAGCCCCGCATCAACGACCGGATTCGCGTTCCCGAAGTGCGACTTGTCGGTCCCAGCGGCGAGCAGGTCGGGATTGTTCCGCTTGCCAAGGCCCTTGAGCTTGCTCAGGAGTACGACCTCGACCTCGTCGAGGTGGCGGCGACCGCCCGTCCGCCCGTCTGCAAGCTCATGGACTACGGGAAGTTCAAGTACGAGTCGGCCATGAAGGCCCGTGAGGCGCGCAAGAACCAGGCGCACACGGTCATCAAGGAGATGAAGCTCCGGCCGAAGATCGACCCGCACGACTATGACACCAAGAAGGGTCACGTCGTTCGGTTCCTCAAGCAGGGCGACAAGGTCAAGATCACGATCATGTTCCGTGGTCGTGAGCAGTCCCGCCCCGAGCTTGGCTTCCGGCTGCTTCAGCGGCTGGCTTCGGACGTCGAGGAGCTTGGCTTCATCGAGTCCAACCCCAAGCAGGACGGCCGGAACATGATCATGGTTCTTGGCCCGCACAAGAAGAAGACCGAGGCCATGGCCGAGGCGCGTGAGGCCCAGGCCGCGCGCAAGGCGGAGCGTCAGGGCATCACGTCCGACGACACCGCCGAGGCTCCGGCCGAGGAGGCTTCGGCCGAGGCTCCCGCCGAGGCCGAGAACCCCGAGGCGTGACCCGGGGGGCTGCCACCCAGGCAGCCCCGGGCCCTGCCCGGAACCACCAAACGAAGATATGACGCTCCTGGTTGTCCGGTGCACGCACCGGGGGAGCGCCACTGACGAGGAGATAACGGCGCTATGCCGAAGAACAAGACGCACTCCGGTGCCAAGAAGCGCTTCAAGGTCACCGGCTCCGGCAAGATCCTGCGCGAGCGCGCCGGCAAGCGCCACCTGCTCGAGCACAAGTCGTCCAAGCTGACGCGTCGCCTCACCGGCAACGCCGAGATGGCCCCGGGTGACACCAAGACCATCAAGAAGATGCTGGGCATCTGACCGATCGTCTCGTGCCCTCGGTGACGAGGGCCATCCGGCCAGTCCGGGACCAATTCGTTTTCGGGTCGTGTGAGTCCAACCACGACCCCGCTACAAGGAGTTAACAAGTGGCACGCGTCAAGCGGGCAGTCAACGCCCACAAGAAGCGCCGGGCGATCCTCGAGGCGGCCTCCGGCTACCGCGGTCAGCGCTCGCGCCTGTACCGCAAGGCCAAGGAGCAGGTCACCCACTCCCTGGTCTACAACTACAACGACCGCAAGAAGCGCAAGGGCGACTTCCGTCAGCTGTGGATCCAGCGCATCAACGCCGCTGCCCGCCAGAACGGCATGACGTACAACCGCCTCATCCAGGGTCTGAAGGCCGCCAACATCGAGGTGGACCGCAAGATCCTCGCCGAGCTGGCCGTCAACGACTCGAACGCGTTCGCCGCGCTCGTCGAGGTCGCTCAGAAGGCCCTCCCGGCCGACGTCAACGCCCCGAAGGCCGCTGCCTGATCTCCAGGCCGCAGATCTTCTGCACCGGACCCGCAGGCCTTCGGGCCTGCGGGTCCGGTTCGTGTTCGGGGCGAACAAGACCCGAGCACGCCCGCACCCCGATCACCCCGGACCTCGATCACTCCGGACCGCGACCATCCCGCCCGGACCGCCGAAAAGAGCCAACCGACCCCATGGGTACCCCTGAGCTGATCTCCCCGCGTTCGCCGCGTGTCGTCGCCGCCAGGCGGCTCGCCAAGCGCAACTTCCGGGGCAAGGACCGCCTCTTCATCGCCGAGGGCCCGCAGGCCGTCCGCGAGGCCGTCGAGCACCGCGGCGGCTCCGGTGAGCCCACCCTCGTCGAGCTCTTCACCACCGTCGAGGCCGCCGAGCGGTACGACGGGATCGTCGACGCGGCCCGTTCGGCCGGCGCCCGGGTCCACTACGCCGACGCCACCGTCCTCGCCGAGGTCTCCCAGACCGTCACGCCGCAGGGGCTCGTCGGGGTCTGCCGCTTCCTCGACTCGCCGTTCGAGGAGGTCCTCGCGGCCCGGCCCAAGCTGGTCGCCGTCCTCGCCCACGTACGCGACCCCGGGAACGCCGGCACCGTGCTGCGCTGCGCCGACGCGGCCGGCGCCGACGCGGTCATCCTCACCGACGCCTCCGTCGACCTCTACAACCCCAAGTCCGTCCGCGCCTCCGTCGGCTCCCTCTTCCACCTCCCGGTCGTCGTCGGCGTCCCGGTCGAGCAGGCCGTCGCCGGACTGAAGAGCGTGGGCGTACGGATCCTGGCCGCCGACGGCGCAGGGCAGGACGACCTCGACGACGAGCTGGACGCCGGCACCATGGGCGGGCCCACCGCCTGGGTCTTCGGCAACGAGGCCTGGGGGCTGCCCGAGGAGACCCGCGCCCTGGCGGACGCCGTGGTGCGCGTGCCGATCCACGGCAAGGCCGAGAGCCTGAACCTCGCGACGGCGGCCGCCGTGTGCCTCTACGCCTCCGCGCGAGCCCAGCGCCCCCGAACCTCCCGCTGAGGGGCTCCAAAGCGCCACCCGCACCTAGTAGGGTGACGAACTCGGGGGCCCACTGCGCTACACGGAGGGGTGGGGAACGGGGATGACGGTCGGCACGGACAGTCCCGCACAGGCACGGAGTGCCGTGCCGGATGCCCCGGAGGACCCGGACGGGTCCCCCACCGAAGCGCCGGGCGTCCCCGGCATCGACCCCGACGAGCTGCCCGACGGCCTCGTCGTCGCCGACGCCACCGGACACGTCGTCTGCTTCAACGCCGCCGCCGCCCGCATCACCTCCGTGCCCCCGGGCAAGGCCCTCGGCCTCCCGCTCGAACAGGCGCTGCCCCTCGAGGACCTCAAGGGCCGCCGCTGGTGGACCCTCACCGACCCGTACGGCGGCCTCGCCACCCGGCGCGGCCAGCCCGAGCGCAACCTGCTCCTGCCCGGCGGCCGCGAGGTCCTCGTCTCCGCCCGCTACGTCCGCGAGCACCCCACAGGGCCCGTCCGCCGCGTCGTCGTCTCGTTGCGCGGCACCGAGGCCAGGCGCCGTACCGAACGCAGCCACGCCGAGCTCATCGCCACCGTCGCCCACGAGCTGCGCTCCCCGCTGACCTCGGTCAAGGGCTTCACCGCGACCCTGCTCGCCAAGTGGGAGCGGTTCACCGACGACCAGAAGCGGCTGATGCTGGAGACCGTCGACGCCGACGCCAACCGCGTCACCCGGCTCATCGCCGAGCTCCTCGACATCTCCCGGATCGACTCGGGCCGCCTGGAGGTGCGCCGCCAGCCCGTCGACATCGCCGCCGCCGTCGGCCGGCACATCCAGGCCCACACCACCGGCGGCCAGTCCCCGGACCGCTTCTTCGTCCGCGTCCGGCCCCAGCTGCCCGACCTGTGGGCCGACCCCGACAAGGTCGACCAGGTCCTCGGCAACCTGCTGGAAAATGCGGTGCGCCACGGCGAGGGAACCGTCACCATCGAGGTGGCACCCACCTGCGACACCCCCGACGGAGAGAAGGGAACGGCGGTCACCGTGAGCGACGAAGGCCCCGGCATCCCCGAGGAGTCGATGGGCCGTGTCTTCACCCGCTTCTGGCGGGGTAGCAAGCGTGGTGGCACCGGACTCGGCCTCTACATCGTCAAGGGCCTCGTCGAGGCCCACGGCGGAACGATCACCGTCGGACGCGGTCCCCGCGGCGGCGCCGAGTTCCGATTTATCCTGCCCGTCGGCGCCCCGGCCTATCTCGCCTGACGAGATCAGCAGCCGCCCGGGCCGCCCACGGGCTCATTCGCGTCCCCGCGCCCCGTTAGACTCGACCTTTGGCACGTTTGCGCCCTTGTCGTCGAGCGGGGCCGCCCAGCCAGCCAAACGGAAGCACGGGAAGAGATGTCCGCACCCAATAAGTCGTACGACCCCGTCGAGGTCGAGGCCTTGAAACCGGAAGAGATCGAGCGCATGCGGGACGAGGCGCTCGCCGCCTTCGCCGCCGCGGGTGACCTCGACGCCCTCGCGCACGCGAAGGTCGCGCACACCGGCGGCACCTCGCCGCTCGCGCTCGCCAACCGCGAGATCGGCGCGCTGCCGCCGCAGGCCAAGGCCGCGGCCGGCAAGATCGTGGGCCAGGCCCGCGGCGCCGTCTCCAAGGCCCTCGCCACCCGCCAGGCCGAGCTCGAGGACGAGCGCGACGCCCGCGTCCTGGTCGAGGAGGCGGTCGACGTCACCCTGCCGTACGACCGGGTTCCGGCCGGCGCACGCCACCCGCTGACCACGCTCATGGAGCGGGTCGCCGACGTCTTCGTATCCATGGGGTACGAGGTCGCCGAGGGCCCCGAGGTCGAGGCGGAGTGGTTCAACTTCGACGCCCTCAACTTCGTGCCGGACCACCCGGCGCGCCAGATGCAGGACACCTTCTTCGTCCAGGGCCCCGAGGGCACCACCGGCGACGAGTCCGGTGTCGTGCTGCGGACGCACACCTCCCCGGTGCAGGCCCGCACGCTCATCGACCGGGAGCCCCCGGTCTACGTCGTCTGCCCCGGCCGCGTCTACCGCACCGACGAGCTCGACGCCACGCACACCCCGGTCTTCCACCAGATCGAGCTGCTCGCCGTCGACGAGGGCCTGACCATGGCCGACCTCAAGGGCACCCTCGACCACATGGTCCAGGCGCTCTTCGGGGCCGACATGAAGACCCGGCTCCGCCCGAACTTCTTCCCGTTCACCGAGCCGTCCGCCGAGATGGACATGCTCTGCTACGTCTGCCGCGGCGAGTCCGTCGGCAACCCCGACCGCCCCTGCCGCACCTGCGGCAGCGAGGGCTGGATCGAGCTGGGCGGCTGCGGCATGGTCAACCCCAAGGTGCTCGTCGCCTGCGGTGTCGACCCGGAGAAGTACAGCGGATTCGCCTTCGGGTTCGGCATCGAGCGGATGCTGATGTTCCGCCACAACGTCGATGACATGCGAGACATGGTCGAGGGTGACGTCAGGTTCACCCGGCCGTTCGGGATGGAGATCTGATGCGGGTCCCGCTTTCTTGGCTGCGGGAGTACGTCGACCTGCCGGCGACGGAGACCGGACGTGACGTCCAGGCCAAGCTCATTTCGGCAGGACTCGAGGTCGAGACCGTCGAGCAGCTCGGCGCCGGCCTGACCGGCCCGCTGGTGGTCGGCAGGGTCCTCACCATCGAGGAGCTGACGGAGTTCAAGAAGCCCATCCGCTTCTGCACCGTCGACGTCGGCCAGGCCAACGGCACCGGCGAGCCCCAGGAGATCATCTGCGGCGCCCGGAACTTCGCCGAGGGCGACAAGGTCGTCGTGGCCCTGCCCGGCGCCGTGCTCCCCGGTGACTTCCGGATCGCCGAGCGCAAGACGTACGGCCGGGTCTCCCGCGGCATGATCTGCTCCGGCGACGAGCTGGGCATGGGCGACGACGGCTCGCACGGCATCATCGTGCTGCCGCCCGAGCTCGAGATCGGCATCGACGCCACGAAGCTCCTGGAGCTGTACGACGAGGTCCTCGACATCGCCGTCACGCCCGACCGCGGCTACTGCCTCTCGATGCGCGGCGTCGCCCGCGAGACCGCCATCGCGTACGGCCTGCCGCTGCGCGACCCGGCGCTGCTCGACGTGCCCGCGCCGAACTCGTACGGCTACCCCGTCCAGGTCATCGACCCGATGGGCTGCGACCGCTTCACCGCGCGCACCGTCGTCGGTGTCGCGCCCGAGGCGCGCACCCCGATCTGGATGAGCCGCCGCCTGCAGAAGGCGGGCATGCGCCCGATCTCGCTCGCCGTGGACATCACCAACTACGTGATGCTGGAGCTCGGTCAGCCGCTGCACGCCTACGACCGCACCCGGCTCGCGGGCCCCATCGGCGTCCGCCGTGCCGCCGCCGGAGAGACGATCACCATGCTCGACGGCGCCAAGCGCGTCCTCGACTCCGGCGACCTCCTGATCACCGACAACACCGGCCCGATCGGTCTGGCCGGCGTGATGGGCGGCGCCCACACCGAGATCGCCGACCCGGTGACCGACCCCGAGACGGGCATCGTCACGGGCACCACCGAGATCGTCATCGAGGCCGCGCACTTCGACGCGATCTCGATCGCCCGTACGGCCCGCCGGCACAAGCTGGCCTCCGAGGCGTCCCGGCGCTTCGAGCGCGGCGTCGACCCGCAGGCCGCCTCCGCCGCCGCGCAGCGCTGCGTCGACCTGCTCGTGCTGCTCGCGGGCGGCACGGCCGAGGCCGGGGTCACCGAGATCGTCGCCCCGTCCGCGCCCCGTACGGTCACCATGCCGGCGAACCACCCGGACAAGGTCGCGGGCGTCGCCTACGGCCGCGAGACCGTCGTCCGCCGTCTCCAGGAGATCGGCTGCGACGTCTACGGCCAGGACGAGCTGATCGTCACCGTCCCGTCGTGGCGCCCCGACCTGTGGGTGCCGAACGACCTCGCCGAAGAGGTCATCCGGCTGGAGGGGTACGAGAACCTGCCCTCGACGCTGCCCAAGCCGCCCGCCGGGCGTGGCCTCACCGAGAGCCAGCGCACCCACCGCCGGGTCGGCCGCGCGCTGGCCGGCGCCGGTTACGTCGAGGCGCTGAACTACCCGTTCATCGGCGCGCAGGTCTTCGACCAGCTCGGCCTGGACGCGGACGACGCCCGTCGCCGCGTGGTCACGCTCGTCAACCCGCTCTCCGACGAGGAGCCCGCGCTCCGTACGACGCTGCTGCCGGGCCTGCTCGGCGCGCTGCGCCGCAACAACGGGCGCGGCAGCCACGACCTGGCGCTCTTCGAGACCGGTCTGGTCTTCCGGCCGGGCGACCGGCCGGGGGTCGCCGTCCGGCTGCCCGTCGACCGCCGTCCCACCGACGAGGAGATCGCAGGCGTCAACGCCGCGCTGCCCGCGCAGCCGCGCCGCGTGGCCGTCGTCCTCGCCGGGGCCCGCGAGCAGGCCGGCTGGTGGGGCAAGGGCCGCCCGGCCGACTGGGCCGACGCCGTCCAGGCGGCGCGCACGGTGGCCGCCGAGGCCGGGGTCGAGCTGATCATCAGCTCCGACCAGCACGCCCCGTGGCACCCGGGCCGCTGCGCCGCGTTCCACGTGGTCGTCGACGGCGAGAAGGTCCTCGTCGGCCACGGCGGCGAGCTGCACCCGCGCGTCGTCAAGGCGCTCGGCCTGCCCGACCGCACCTGCGCGATGGAGCTGGACCTGGACCTGGTGGAGCAGGCCAACGAGGGCCCCCTGAAGGCCCCGAGCATCTCCTCCTTCCCGGTCGCCACCCAGGACGTCGCCCTGGTCGTCGACGCGGCGGTCCCGACCGAGACGGTCGAGGCCGCGCTGCGCGACGGCGCCGGTGAACTCCTGGAGGCCATCCGGCTGTTCGACGTGTACACCGGCGACCAGCTCGGCGCGGGCAAGAAGTCCCTGGCGTACGCGCTGAAGTTCCGCGCCGCGGACCGCACGCTCACGGTCGACGAGGCCAGCGCCGCGCGCGACGCGGCCGTCGCCCTGGCGTCCGAGCGCACGGGCGCCGTGCTGCGCGGCGCCTGAGCGGAACGCTCCCCGGAGGGGCCGGCCCCGGGGACCCCGGCCCGCCCCACCGGCGGTGTGGGGCCGACCGTGAGCCACGGCGGGGAGGGGCTCCGGGGGGTGGAGGGTCCG